>JAOPUQ010000425.1 GCA_025963425.1 Modestobacter sp.
CCCGGCCAGGACGGCCACATCCGGCCACCCGGCGTCCTGCCAGGCCCGGCCGGCCAGCGTGCCGCCCACCGACGAGCCGACGTAGTACCAGAACGAGTACAGCGAGGCGGCCTGCCCGACCGCCCGCCCGCCCAGCTGGGCCCGCACCGCCACCCAGCCGCTGGCCACCCCGTGCGCGGCGAAGAATCCGACGGTCAGCACGCACATCCCGAGGACGACGCACCACAGCGGACCGGGCAGCGTCAGCGCGATGCCCGCCCCCATCACGGCCACCGCCAGCGGCACGACCAGGCGCCGGCCCAGCCGATCGGCCAGCCAGCCGGCTGTCGGGGAGCCGGCCGACCCGGGCAGGTAGGCCAGGAACACCAGGCCGGCCAGCGCCGGGGTCAGCGAGTACGGGGCGGACTCCAGCCGGAAGGTCCCGGCGTTGTAGACCGCGACGAACCCGCCCATCAGCAGCGCCGCCACCCCGTACAGCGCCAGCAGCGCCGGGTCGGTGAACCCGGCCGCGAGCTGGCGCAGCAGCCGGCCCTCGCGGGGCACCCGGGTGAACCGGCGGGACGGGGGCAGCAGCACCCGGACGGCGACCGCGCAGGCCACCGCCAGCGCGGCCGTCCCGGCCAGCGCCGTCCGCCAGCCGCCGAGCTCGGTGAGCACGCCGGTCAGCAGCCGCCCGGCCAGCCCACCGATGGCGGTGCCGCTGACGTAGAGCCCGATGGCCCGCGAGCTCACCGAGGGGTGCAGCTCCTCACGCAGGTAGGCCACCGCGACGGCGGGCAGCCCGGCCAGCGCGAAGCCCTGCAGGGCGCGGAGCACCAGCAGCACCCACCAGGCGGGGGTCAGCGCGAGCAGGACGGCGAGGACGGCCGCCGCGGTCAGGCTGGCGTGCAGGATCGCGGTCCGCCCACGCCGGTCGGACAGCGGCCCGAGGATGAGGAGCCCGACGGCCAGCGCCCCGGTGCTGATCGAGACGGCCAGCGTGGAGGACGCCGGGGAGACGTGGAAGGCCCGGGAGAGCTCGGGCAGCAGCGCCTGAGGGGCATAGAGCGTGGCGAAGACGGCGAGGCCGGCCAGGAAGACCGCGGTGGCGGCCCGCCGCAGCGCCGGCTCACCGGCGCGATGCCCCTCAGCGGCCACCGGCGTCCCCGTGGGTGCGCCGACGTCCATGCCGCGAGCCTGCTCCTGTGACCTCCGGCACCCGGGTGAGGTCAGGAGGCCTGCTCCTCCACCAGCGGGACCAGCGGCGCCAGGGCCGCCCGGGCGACTTCGGCGTCGTCGAGGTGCACCGGCGCGCCGCCGTCGGTCATGCGCGTCTCGTGCCCGCGGCCGACGACCAGGACCACGTCGGCGCGGCCGGCGGACCGCACGGCGGCGGTGATCGCCTCGCGCCGGTCCAGCACGGTGCGCACTGCCCCGCTGCCGCCGATCAGCCCGACCCGCAGCTCCTCGACGATCGCCCGCGGGTCCTCGCCGTGGCTGCCCTCGTTGGTCAGCCAGACCTGGTCAGCAACACGTCCGGCGACCCCCAGGCCTTGCCGCTTGTACCGGTCCCGGCCGCCCCGGGCGCCGAGCACCAGGTTCACCCGGCCGCCGGGACCGGTGAGCAGGCGGGCAGTCTCGAGCGCAGCGGCCAGCGCGCGTGGGGTGTGCGCGTAGTCCACCACCACCAGCGGGCCGCCGTCCGCGCGCAGCAGGGTGTTGCGCCCGGCCGGGGGCTCGACGGCGGCCAGTCCGCGGGTCAGCACGTCGGGCGCGATGCCCAGCCGCCGGCCGGTTGCCCAGGCCGCGGCCAGGTTGCCCACGTGCACCCGGCCCACCAGCGTCGAGTGCACCGGGTGGCGGCCCAGGTCATCGGCCAGCACGAGGAACGTGCCGGACGCGCTGGTGCGCCAGCCGAGCACCCGCACGTCACCGTCCATCTCGGGCGTGGTGGCCACCCGGGTCACCGGAAGAGACGTCTGGTCGGCCAGCCGCCGTCCCCACGGCTCGTCGACGACGACGACGGCGTGGTCGGCGCGCTCGGGGGTGAAGAGCCGGGCCTTGCTCGCCCAGTACTGCTCGAGGGTGCCGTGATGGTCGAGGTGGTCCTCCTCGAACCCGGTGAACACCGCGACGTCGACGTGCACGCCGTCGACCCGACCGACGTCCAGGGCGATGGACGACACCTCGACCACGCCGCTGCGGGCACCGTGGTCGACCATCCAGCGCAGCAGCCGGTGCAGCTCCGGGGCCTCCGGGGTGGTCAGCAGGGTGTCCCGGCGCAGGTGCCCGACGCGGGCACCCAGCGTGGTCACCAGCCCGGCGGACGCGCCGGTGGCCTCCAGGACCCCGTGCACCAGAGTGCTCGTCGTCGTCTTGCCGTTGCTGCCGGTCACCGCGACCAGGCGAAGGTCGTCGGCCGGGTCGCCGGCCAGCAGGGCGCCGAGCGGCCCGAGGGCAGCCCGGACCGAGGGCACGTTGAGCTGCGGGACGTCCAGCGGCAACCGCCGGTCGGTCAGCAGCGCAGCAGAGCCCGACTCCAGGGCCGCGCCGGCGAACCGGTGCCCGTCGCTCGCCGCCCCGCGGACGCAGGCGAACAGCGACCCCGGCGTGGCCGCGCGGGAGTCGGTGACCAGGCTGGACAGCCGCAGATCGTCGGCGCCGCCGCAGCGGACGACGGGGACCAGGACTGCGCTCCGGGCGCGGAGTTCGACGTCGGACCACCGAGCTCCGCTTGGTCGCACGCAACAAATCTACGGCGGACCTGCCGGTCCGGCACGATGGAGCTGTGCACGATCGGAGGGCGGCATGAGCCGGCTCGCCCCGGCGGACGTCGCCTGCTGGGTCCTCAAGAGCAGCCGGCCGGCCACCGCTCTGGTGCCGGCCTGGACGCCGGGAGCCGAGGCGGCGCTGACCCGGTGCGTGCGCCGCTCCTACCGGCTCGGGCTGATGGCCCCCGGGCAGCCGTGCCTGCTGTGGATCAGCGGCCGGAACTCCCCCGGCGTGCACGCCCTGGGCGAGCTGACCGGCCCGGTGGGCGAGCCCGCCGGTGGGCCGGAGGTGCCGGTGAGATGGCGTCTGCTGGCCGACCCGGTGCCGCGGGCGGAGCTGCTCGCCGATCCGGTAGCCCGGGACGCGGAGGTGCTGCGGATGCCGGCCGGCAGCAACCCCTCGTGGCTGTCGGCGGCCCAGTACGCCGCCGTCCTCGCGCTGGTGGGCGACGCCGGCCGCTGATCACGCCCCCCGGGGGGCGTACATCAGCAAGCCGACGCCGGCCAGGCACACCAGGGCGCCGGCGACGTCCCAGCGGTCGGGCCGGAACCCGTCGGCAACCATCGCCCAGGCCAGTGACCCGGCGATGAAGACCCCGCCGTAGGCGGCCAGCACCCGGCCGAAGGGGGCGCCGGTCTGCAGCGTGGCGACGACGCCGTAGAGGCCCAGGGCCAGCACGCCGGCACCGACCCATGCCCAGCCGCGGTGCTCGCGCAGCCCCTGCCAGACCAGCCAGGCACCGCCGATCTCCAGCAGGGCGGCCAGCAGGAACAGCAGGATCGAGCGTGCGGTCACGGGTGCACTGTGCCCTCTCGGCGACTCCCCCCGCCCGGGCACAGGCAGAGCTGGGACGATGACTCCTCGTGGACGCGCACCGGTATCGATGGGGCGGGCTGGCCTGGCTGCTCACCCTGCAGTTCTTCGTCGTCGAGGCGATCGCGGCGCTGCAGTACGGCAGCTACTCGTACTCGACGGACGTGATCAGTGACCTGGGGACGGCGACCTCGCCGGCCGCCGGTCCGATGAACGCCTCGTTCATCGCCCAGGGGGTGCTCATCGCGGCCGGGGCGCTGTTGCTGGGCCCGGGCCTGGCCGGCCTCGGCGGGCGCCTGGCCCGGGTGCTGCTGGTCGCGTCCGGCGTGGGCGTGCTGCTGGTGGGCGTCTTCCCCTCCGACGGCAACACCACCGCCCACCAGGTCGGCGCCGGGGTGCACTTCGTCGCCGGCGCCATCGGGCTGATCGCCCTGGCCTACGCGGTGCGGCCTCGCTCCGAGGCGCTGGGCACGACGCTGGCCCTGCTCGGACTGCTCGGCGTCGTCGGCACGGTCTTCTTCGGCTCCGCGGTGTTCCTCGGGCTCGGTGAGGGCGGCATGGAGCGGGTCGCCGGCTACGTCCAGCCGATCGGGCTGGCGCTCGCCGGGGTCGCGTTGTGGCGGCAGAAGGACGACTGGCTGGCGCTGACCACGGCCGGCGGGACGCCGACCCGCCGCCGGCTGCGGGAGGACGCGCGGCTGGCCCGCGCCCGGCAGGCCGCCGAAC
>JAOPUQ010000452.1 GCA_025963425.1 Modestobacter sp.
CCCCCCTGGTCAGCCAGGCCCTCGTCTACGGCGCCCCCACCCTCCTCGCCGGCTGGCTCCTCCTCTCCATCTGGCACCCCACCCGCACCCAGGACACCGCCGGCACGCAGGACGCCGACGCATGAGCGCCCTCCGCCGCCGCGCCCGGCGCGGCCTGGTCCTCGTCGCCGCCACCCTCGCCCTCACCCTGGGCCTCAGCCTCCCGGCGTCCGCCGACCTCTCCGACCGGTCGCCTGTGCTCAGCGCCACCGCCACGACCCTCCAGGTCGCCGCGCCCGCCTCGGTCTCCACCTCGGGGACCAGGTGCGTGACCAGCTACAACTACTGGAACGGCACCACCACGACGACGCTGCAGGCCCGGGTCTCCTGGCCGGCGAGCACCACCACCCGTGGCGTCACCGGCTACCTGGTCACCGCCTACTTCACCGACGGCTCCTCCACCCCGGTGGCCTGGGTCGACGCGCCGGGGACGTCGGTGAGCGGCAGCTACGACGTCTACTACGCCAGCCAGAACATCCGGGTGTCGGTCACCACGTACACGAGCTACGGCTGGACCGCCGAGTCCGCGAAGTCAGGAGCGATCAGGTGCTGATCGCCACCGCCGGCCGGACCGCCGGCCGGCGGTGGGGCGGGCAGCCTGAGCCGCCGGCGCCGCAACGCACCGTGCCCACCCCGGGGAACCGGGGTGGGCACTGTGCGGTCAGGCGGTCAGGCGGTCGGGGCCGCCGTGGAGGTCAGGCGACGAGGCGGTAGCCGACCCCGCGGACGGTGCGGATCTCCGGCGAACTCAGGCCGGCGGCGGTGAGCTTGCGGCGCAGGTTCGACATGTGCGCCTCCACCAGGCGGAGGTTGCCCTCCCAGTCGGTCTGCCAGACCTCGCGCAGCAGGGTCTCCCGCTGCAGCACCCGGCCCGGGCGGGAGACCAGCGCGGACAGCAGGTCGAACTCGGTGCGGGTCAGGTCGACCGCTGCGCCGTCCACCCGCACCTCGCGGCTGTCCGGGTCGACCTCCAGCTCGGCCAGCCGGCGCACCGACTCCTCGGGCGAGGCCGGGGCCTCGGGCGCCGAGGGGGTGCGGGGACGGCGGAGCATGGTCTGCACCCGGGCGACGAGCTCGCGCGGGGAGAACGGTTTGGCCATGTAGCCGTCCGCGCCGACGGCCAGCCCGATGAGCAGGTCGACCTCCTCGGCGCGGGCGGTCAGCATCAGGACGTAGCAGTCGGTCTCGGCTCGCAGCCGGCGGCAGACCTCGGTGCCGTCGGCGTCGGGCAGGCCGAGGTCGAGCACCACGACGTCCGGGGCGTCCCGGCGGACCTCCTCGAGGCACGCGGCCCCGGAGGCGACCTCCCGGACGTCCATCCCGGCGCGGCGGAGCACCGTCGCGACCAGTTCACGGATCTCATCGGTGTCCTCGACGACGAGCACGGACTGACCCGACACGATCCCTCCTCTGCACGGTGAGCTGGGCGCCGTCCATGGCGTCCACCCAGGTCATCGTCAGCGGAGTGGCCCTCCTCCACCGCAGCGCCGGAGGGCGTCCCTCTTACGGGTGAGGGGGTCAGAGACCGACGGTCAGCGCGGCGGTGTAGCCGCCGGCCAGGTCGCCGGTCATGTGCGTGGGCCGTGCGACTCAGACGAAGGCGCTCATCCCGGTCAGGGCGCGGCCGACGATGAGGGTGTTCATCTCCCGGGTCCCCTCGTAGGAGTACAGCGCCTCGGCGTCGGCGAAATACCGGACGACGTCGTAGTGCAGGACGATGCCGTTGCCGCCGAGCAGCTCGCGGGCCCAGCCGACGGTCTCCCGGCCGCGGGCGGTCACGTAGCTCTTGGCCAGCGCGGCCTGGTCGTCGCGGAGCGCGTCGTCCTCCTGCAGCTGGGACAGTCGCACGGTCATCCCCATGCTGGCGGTCACGTTGCCGACCATCCGGGCCAGCAGGTCCTGCACCAGCTGGAAGCCGGCGATCGGCTTGCCGAACTGCCGGCGCTCCTTGGCGTAGGCCAAGGCCACCTCGTAGGCGCCCAGCTGGCAGCCGACCCCGCTCCAGGCGACCCCGCCCCGGGTCACCTTCAGCACCTTGTTGACGTCCTTGAAGGTGTTGCCGCCCTCGAGCTTCTGGTCGGCGGGGATGCGGCAGTCGGTGAAGGCGAGGTCGGCGTTCTGCACCGTGCGCAGCGCGAACTTGTCCTCGATCTTGGTGGCGGTGAAGCCGGGCGTGCCCTTCTCCACCAGGAAGGTCTTCACCTGGTCGTCGGCGACGTCCCGGGCGAAGACCACGACGACGTCGGCGAAGGTGCCGTTGCCGATCCAGCGCTTGGCACCGTTGAGCACCCACGTGTCGCCGTCCCGGCGGGCGGTGGTGCGCATGCCTCGAGCGACGTCGGACCCACCCTCGGGCTCGGTCAGGCCGAACGCGCCGATGGTCTCCAACCGCACCATCGACGGGATCCAGCGCTGCCGCTGCTCCTCCGAGCCGAGCACCATGATCGAGCCCATCGCCAGGCCGTTGTGCACGCCGATGAACGTGGCCATCGACGGGTCGACGCGGGCGAGCTCCATCGCCTGGAAGCCGGTGAACAACCGGGAGGCGCGGGGGCGGCCGTCCCAGTCGTAGGAGCGGCCCACGATGTCGGCCTCGGCGAACCTCGGCACGAGGTCCATCGGGAACTCGGCCGCGGCCCAGGCGGCGTTGACCCGCGGCTTGACCTCGCTGGCCAGGAACTCGCGCAGCGCGAGCAGGTCCTTCTGCTCGTCCTCGGGCAGCAGGGACTCGTAACCGAAGAAGTCGGCCGGCAGCAGCAGGTCGGAGGTCATGGCGGCAGTGCCTTCTCTCTGTCGTCGACGGCGACGTTCTCCGCCATGCTGCGCCCGTTCCAGGCACCCAGCCACCGGGCGTGCCACGCGTCACCCCCGTGAACGGACGCGGGCCACCAGCCGCACGAGGGGACCGGTGAGGAGCAGGAGCAGCAACGCGTAGAAGTTGACGGCGGGCAGGGCGACGCCCAGCACCAGGGCCAGGAGCACGAGAGCGGTGGTCACCAGGGCGGCCGTCGGGTCCGGGTCGCCGGGCGCGACGCCCGCGCGCCGCAGACCAGGACGGCGGCGCAGCAGCAGTGTCAGGGCGGTGCCGCAGGCCGAGTTGACCGCGATGGTCCCGATGTAGAGACCCACGGAGAGCCGCTCGGTGCTGTACTCCGCGATCACCTGGGTGCTGAACGGCAGCACCACGACGGTGAGCGCCCAGACCAGGTTCACCAGCAGGAACGGCTCGTCGTAGGAACCGACCCGCTCGACCAGCCGGTGGTGGGAGAGCCAGATCCGGGCGATCACCACGAAGCTGAGCGCGAAGGACCCGAACTGGCCCGGGTGACCGCCCAGCAGCGCCCCCAGTTCCTCATCCTGGGGCCGCTGGGCCAGCAGGTCGATCAGCGGCAGGACGAGCAGCGTGATGGCGATGGCCACGACCGCGTCCAGGAAGGTGACCAGCCGGTCCAGGCCGCGCTCGGTGCGCACGCCGCAGGCTAACCGGGCCGTGCGCCTGCACGGGCCTCAGTTGAGCGCGCGGGTGCCCTCCGGCAGCGTCCCGCCGGCGACGATCTCCGCGGTCGCGTCCTGCAGGGCGGTCAGCGCCACCCGCTGGGTGAACGGGCCGGTCGAGACCCGGGCGACGCCCAGCTCCTGCAGCTCGCGGGCGGGCAGCGACTTGCCCGGCACGCTGATCAGGGTGAGCTTGTTCGGCCCGAGCCCGTCGACCAGCGCCGCGATCTCCTCGCGGGCGACCACACCGGGCACGAACACGACCGGCGCACCGGCCTCCAGGAACGCCTTCCCGCGCCGGGTCGCCTCGGCCAGCACCTCACCGCGGTCGGCGTCCGGCCCGGCCTTCACGAAGGCGTCGGTGCGCGCGTTGAGGACGAAATCGATACCGGCGTCCCGGCCGGCCCGCAGCACGGCCTCCACCGCGGCCACCGCGTCGTCCAGCGGCTTGAGCTGGTCCTCGAGGTTGCCGCCGACGACGCCGGCCGCGATGGCCCGTCGCGCGGTCTCCCCCGCGTCGCCGTAGCCGCCCTCGAAGTCCATCGTCACCGGGACGTCGACGGCCCGCACGATGCGCTCCACCATCCCCAGGTGCAGCTCCAGGGGGATGTTCTCGCCGTCCTCGTAACCGAAGGTGGCCGCGATCGAGTGGCTGGCCGTGGCCAGCGCGCGCACTCCGGGCGTGCCGGCGACGACCGTGGCGGACACGACGTCCCAGACGTTGGCCAGGGTCAGGATCTCCGGGGCGGTGTGCAGGTCGAGGAGGGTGCGGGCGCGGGTCGCGAGGTCAGCCATGCAGGAGACGTAGCCATCTGTCGACCTGTCGACACGTCGACCGGGTCACTGCCCGGACGTCGTCCGGCAGCCGCAGCCAGGAGCACGCGCCGATGACCTCCACCGGCACGCTACGGGCCGCCGGACCGACCTCTCTAGCCTGTGCGCATGGTCTCCCTGGGCACCCCGCTGTCGCCGTCGGCCACCCGTGTGATGCTGCTGGGCAGCGGCGAGCTGGCCAAGGAGGTGCTCATCGCGCTGCAGCGTCTGGGCGTGGAGACCATCGCCGTCGACCGCTACGACGACGCCCCCGGCCACCAGGTCGCCCACTCCGCCCGCACGGTCACGATGAGCGACCCGGCGCAGCTGCGGGCCCTGATCGAGGCCGAACGCCCGGACGTCGTCGTCCCGGAGATCGAGGCGATCGCCACCCAGACCCTGGTCGAGCTGGAGGCCGAGGGGGTGCGCGTCGTCCCCACCGCCCGCGCCGCCCGGCTCACCATGGACCGGGAGGGCATCCGGCGGCTGGCCGCCGAGACCCTCGGCCTGCCGACCAGCGCCTACCGCTTCTGCGACTCCCTCGAGGAGCTGCGCGCCGCCGCCGCGGACGTCGGCTTCCCGTGCGTGGTGAAGCCGGTGATGTCCTCCTCGGGCAAGGGGCAGAGCAAGCTCGACGGCCCGGACGACGTCGAGTCCGCCTGGCAGTACGCCATGGCCGGCGGCCGGGTCGCCGGCACCCGGGTCATCGTCGAGGGCTTCGTGGACTTCGACTACGAGATCACCCTGCTGACGGTCCGCTCGATCCGCGACGGCCGGCCGGTCACCTCGTTCTGCGCGCCGATCGGGCACCGGCAGGAGGCCGGCGACTACGTGGAGAGCTGGCAGCCGCAGCCGATGTCGGCGCTCGCGCTGGCCCGCGCGGAGGCGATCGCCGCCGCGGTGACCGACGACCTGGGCGGTCTGGGCCTGTTCGGCGTGGAGTTGTTCGTCCGCGGCGACGACGTGTGGTTCTCCGAGGTGAGCCCGCGCCCGCACGACACCGGCATGGTCACGATGACGAC
>JAOPUQ010000479.1 GCA_025963425.1 Modestobacter sp.
TCTCGCAGGTGTTGTCGGAGGCGAAGAAGGAGCCGACGACGAACTGTCCCGGCTTGACCGTCCGGACCTCGCTGCCGACCTGCTCGACGATGCCGACGTACTCGTGCCCCATCGGCCTCGGCCCGTCGATCGGCTCGATGCCGCGGTAGGGCCACAGGTCCGAACCGCACACGCACGCGGCGGCAACGCGAAGAACGGCGTCGGTGGGCTTCTCGATCCGCGGCATCTCGCGTTCTTCGACGCGGACGTCGCCGGGGGCGTGCAGAACTGCTCCTCGCATGGGAGGTGGTTCCTCTCGGTTGTGTGGTGGGTGGCTCAGTTGCCGCGGAGGACCTGCTTGGCGACGGCCATCGCGGAGAACGCCTTCGGCCAGCCGGCGTAGAAGGCCAGGTGGGTAATCGCCTCGATCAGTTCCTCCTCGGTGGCGCCGTTCTCCTTTGCGAACTGCAGGTGGAAGGTGAGCTGCTCGGCGTTCCCGCCGGCGGTCAACGCCGCGACCGTGATGAGGCTGCGCTCCTTCGGGGAGAGCTGCGGGCGTTCCCAGGCCTCGCCGAACAGCACGTCGTCGGTGAAGTGCACCAGTGCCGGGGCGAAGTCGCCGAACATGTTCTCGGCGCCCGAGGGCTCGGTGTTCTGGTCCTTGTGTGGCATCGGGTGGCTCCTGTCAGTTGAGGGCGGTGATGGTCATGCGGAAGTCATCGCCGGCGCCGGCGATGACGTGGAGGCCGTGGTCGACGGTGCCGAGCGGGATGAGGCCCGGGCTGGGGATCCGCGCGCCGTCGTCGGCGTAGAAGATCGCGATGTCGTGGTTGGGCGACCAGTACGCGATCTGCCCGACCTGGTAGGTGAAGACCGGTTCGGCCTCGCCGGTCAGCGACCGCGGCAGCGGGCCGGGCTTCTCCCGGCCGAACAGGTCACCCATCGGGACGGTGACCGGCAGCATGGACACCAGGTCACGGGCGACCGGGTTGTCCTCGAGCGTGGCGATGGCCTCCTGCTCACCGACGGTCAGCCGGATCCTCATAGGCTCCCCCTCCTGGCTCCCGGTGCCGGACCGGAAGGTGTCTGCGGTCGGTTGACTCGCGGTGCTGCTGGCCGCCCCCGGTGATGGCCCGTCGCCGGTGGTGCAGCTCGCCGCAGCCGGCCCGGCGAGAACCGTGGCAGCGGCAACGACGGTCGCCCGGCCGGTAAGCGACCAGCGGCGGGACATCACCGACCCACCCGCGTCCTCGGGGGGGCGTCGACGCTGACAGCAGGCGTCGACGTTCGGGCTGGGCGGCGGACGGTCACCAAGTAGGCGAGGGCGCCGAGCACGGTGGCGGTGATGGTGACCAGCCCGAGCGGGAGGACGCCGGTGCCGAGCCCGACGAGGGGAGCGGACAGACCGCCGAAGGCGAAGCGGGCGACGCCGAGGAAGGAGGATGCCGTCCCGGCGATGTCGGGGTAGCCGGCCAGCGCCAGCGACGTCGTCGGCGGTGTCGTCACGGCGACGCCGCTGACCATCGTGAGCAGCGACAGGACCACGGCCGCCAGGGGCAGGTGCAGTGCGGCGGTGGCGAGCAGGCCGCCGGCACCGGCCACGCACATCGCGATGCCGACGAGCAGGGTGCCCTTCTCCGACCACCGTTCCGAGGTCCGCCCGGCGGTGAAGCCGAAGACCATGAAGCCGAGGGAGTTGAGCCCGAAGGCGTAGGAGTAGCCCTGAGGGGACAGGCCGTAGACGCCCTGCAGCACGAAGGTGGCGCCGGACAGGTAGGCGAACAGGGCGGCGTTGACGAAGCCGGTGACCAGGACGGCGCCGAGGAACACCCGGTCGCCGAGCAGGCGGCGCATGTCGCGGCCGGTCCGGGTCAGCCCGCCGCTGCCCCGCTGGTCGGCGGGCAGGGTCTCGCGGAAGATCAGGAGGCAGGCCACGAGGATCGCCGCGCCGACCGCGGCGAGGAACACGAAGATCCCGCGCCAATCGGTCACCGACGCCAGCTGGCCGCCGATCACCGGGCCGACGATGGCGGCGAGCCCGCCGAGCACGGTCAGCCGGCCGTAGTAGCGCAGCAGTCGGCCGCCGGAGTACAGGTCCCGGCCGGCCGCCTGGGCGATGACCACGCCCACGCCGCCGGCCAGTCCCTGGACGAACCGCGCCGCGATGAGCGTCTCGACGGTCGGGCTGGCGGCGCACAGCAGCGAGACGGCGACGTAGGCGACGACGCCGATCAGCAGCGGGCGGCGGCGGCCGAAGCGGTCGGACAACGGGCCGGCGACGAGCTGGCCAAAGCCCAGTCCGAGCAGGCAGGCGGTGATCGTCAGCTGCGCGGTGGAGGTCGTCGACCGCAGCTCGGTGGTGAGAGCCGGCAGGACGGGCAGATAGAGGTCCATCGAGATGGGGCCGAAGACGGTCAGCAGGCTCAGGACGACGGCCAGGGCACGGCCGACAGCCTGCGGGCGCGCCGTCGGGCTGGTCACCGGGGTGCTGATGGAGCTCACGTTTCCTTCGTTCTTGGGGGTAGGGCGTTCGGATATGGGACAGATGCGGCTCACGCCGGCCGTGCGATGCCGTTCTGGGTCAGCAGCAGGCTCGCGGCCGAGGCGGCCAGGGCCACAGCCGCGGCGATCAGCAGGCTGGTGCGAACGCCGTGCAGGAAGCCGGCCGGTGCGGTCAGCAGCGCGCCGAAGACCGCTACGGCCAGCGCGCCGCCGAGCTGCCGGCTGGTGTTGAACACGCCGCTGGCCACCCCGGCCCGGGCGACGGGAACGGCGTTGAGCAGCAGCGCCATCACCGGCGGCATGACCAGCGGGCCGGCCACCCCGACGAGAACCATCAGTACGGCGAGCATCGGCACCGACGTCGAGGCCGGGACGACGCCGAGGGCGGCCAGACCCGCGGCCATCAGGACCAGCCCGGTAGTGATGAGCGTCCGGGCGCCGACGCGTTCGGCGATGCGGGCGCTGAACGGGGTCAGCACCAGCCCGATCAGCATCATCGGTACGAATACCAGCCCGGTGGCCAGCGATGACAGGCCGCGCAGCTGCTGCAGGTACAGGCTCATGACGAACGGCAGCCCGTAGTAGCCGACGACGAAGGCGAACCCCACGGCGACGGCGACGGTCACGATGCGCGAGCGGAACAGGTCCAGCGGCACCATCGGGTGCGTCCCGCGGGCCTGGGAGACGACGAAGGCGGCCAGCGCCGCTGCGGCCACCGCGAACGCGGCCAGCACGTGCGGCGCGGTGAACCCGGCGGCACCGGCCTCGATCGCTCCGTAGGTCAGCCCGCCCATCGCCACGACCGCGCTGCACTGCCCGATCCAGTCGAACGGTGCCGGACGGTGGGGCGAGCGTGCCGTGCAGGCCAGCAGGAACAGCGCCACCGCGCCGACCGGCAGGTTGATGAAGAAGATCAGCCGCCATGACACGAGGGTGAGCAGTCCGCCCAGCACGGGCCCGGCGGAGGACGCGACCGCGCCGCCCACCGCCCACACCGCAACCGCGCGGGCCCGCTTGACGGGGTCGGGGTAGGCCTGACCGATCAGCGCCATCGACGAGGGCATCATCAGCGCGGCCGCCGCCCCCTGCACGAACCGGGCGCCGATGAGCGCGCCCAGCCCCGGCGCCAGGCCGCAGGCCACCGAGGCGACGACGAACAGCGCCACGCCGACGCCGAACACCCGCCGGGCACCGAACCGGTCGGTCAGCGACCCGGCCGACAGCAGCAGCCCGGCGAACATCAGGACGTAGCCGTCGATCACCCACTGCAGTCCGGTGATGCCGCCGCCGAGCTCCCGGCGTATGGACGGTAGGGCGACGTTGACCACGACGGCGTCCAGCGTGATCACGAAGAACCCGAGCACCGCTGCCGCCAGCGCCGAGCCGGCGGAGCCCTGCCGTGTGCTTGCCTGGACGGCCGGTCCCCGGCTCGTCACGGCGGGCATGGGCATGGAGGCTCCTCGGGCAGTCGGTGGTCGCGGTGCAGGGCGCCGGGGGAGCTGCCCCGCCGCCGCTTCACGCAGCGGCAGGTGGTGACCCGGCAGATCCGAGGAAACCCGTGTTCGCGGGCGCGTGGCAGGGCCGCCTTATCCGGGTTCTGGCCGAACCCCCCTCGGTCTCCACGGCGGTCGTAGCGTGGAGTCGTGGACAACCGGACCGAGGTGCGCGAGTTCCTCAGCACGCGGCGCGCCAAGATCACCCCAGACCAGGCCGGGGTGCCGCTCTACGGGCAGCGCCGCCGCGTTCCCGGCCTGCGCCGCGAGGAGGTCGCCCAGCTCGCCCGGGTGAGCACCGATTACTACACCCGGCTGGAGAAGGGGAACCTGCGCGGCGCCTCCGACAGCGTGCTCGAGGCCATCGCCCGGGCCCTGCAGCTCGACGACGCCGAGCGCGCGCACCTGTTCGACCTCGCCCGCGCCGCGCGCGCCGGCGCCGTTCGGGAGCCCCGCCGCCGTGCTCAGCCCCAGCAGGTACGGCCCAGCGTCCAGCACATGCTCGACTCGATGACCACGGCCACGGCGTTCCTGCGCAACGGCCGGCTCGACATCCTGGCGATCAACCCGCTCGGCCGCGCCTTCTACACACCGCTGTACAACGCGGCGGCACATCCGGTGAACCTCGCCCGCTACTGCTTCCTCGACCCCAGCGCCGAGGACTTCTACCCCGACTGGGAGGAAGCCGCCGACACCACCGTCGCCATCCTCCGCACCGAGGCCGGCCGCGACCCCTACAACCGGGCGCTGACCGACCTGGTCGGCGAGCTCGCCACCCGCAGCGACGTCTTCCGCACCCGCTGGGCCGCACACGACGTCCGCCTGCACCACACCGGGACCAAGCGGTTCCGCCACCCCCTGGTCGGCGACCTCACCGTCGGCTTCAACGCGACGGAGCTCCCCGCAGACCCAGGTCTGACGCTCACCGTCTACACCGCCGAGCCCGGCTCGCCGACCGAGGAGAAACTCGCCCTCCTTGCCAGCTGGGCTGCTCCTTCGGACCACGCGCAGCCCGACCCCGCGGCCGACAGGACCTGACCTCGCAGCGGCTGCCCACTTCGACGGGCCGCGCCGCCGGACGGCGGGAGCCACCGCTGGTCGCCGGCGGAGACGGGCCGCTCCCGACGTCGCCGCACGACTACTGCCGACTGAGGATTATCCCGTCGGACGTCGCTGCCTCACGGTTGAGCGCCGGCCCCAAGGCGCGGTTGCGGACCCGGCGGTTTCTGGGAGAGGGCCGCCAGCCGAGTGCCTCCGTCGCCCGATGCAGTTCGGCGTCGTCGACCTCAGGCCGGCCCACCGGCCCGGGCCTGCCCGCCACCCCGCCCGGCGCAGAGGGCCCGACGCTTGGCCCGCGCGTGCGACAGCCGAGTTGTGGTCGCGCTGTGGTCGCGGACTGCACGGCAAGCGGCGTTCGGAGGTGGCAGGGCGCGACACCGAGCGTGGATTCGACCCGCCTGCGCCCGGACAGGGCCCTCACCGTCACCCGGTACTTGAACCAGTGGCTGGAGGGCAAGACCCGGCTCAAGCCCTCCACCCGGCACGGGGACCAGCAGCACCTCAACCTCTACTTGAAGCCGGCTCTCGGTCACGTGCGGCTCGCTGACCTGCGCGGCGTCGACCTCCAGGCCCTCTACGCCGCGATGCGGCTCATCGGCCGCCCCGCTGGCGACAGTCGCCCGAGCCCGGTGGCCCGTCGACTGCTCAAGGCTCGTACCGACACCCCGGCCGCCCGGCGGCCGTTGTCGGCGCCACGATCCGGCGGGTCCACGCCACCGCCATGTCGGCGCTGGGCACCGCGGTGAAGCGCCGGAAGATCGCCGTCAACCCCGGCGAGCACGTCGAGCTGCCCTCCGGCCGGGCGGACCGCGCCCTGGTGTGGACCGAGCACCGCGTGGAGGCATGGCAGCGCACAGGTCAGCGGCCCGCCGCGTCGATGGTCTGGACCCCTGAGCACGCGGCGCCTTCCTCGACTTCGCCGCCGGAGATGACCTGTATGCCCTGTGGCACGTCATCGCGTTCCGCGGGCTGCGCCGCTCGGAGGCTGTCGGGCTGCCGTCATCCGACGTCGACCTCGACCGGCGCACGCTGACCGTCCGGAAGACCCGGGTCCAGGTCGGCAAAGGACGTCGTCGAGGGCGACACGAGGACCGACTCCAGCGCCCGCACCATGAGCCTCGATGCGGGCACCGTTGACGTCCTGCGCGCCCACCGCCGCCGCCAGGCCGCGCTGCGGCTGCTCTTGGGTCCGCGTGGTTCGACACCGGACTCGTGTTCACCAAGGCCGACGGATCCGCCCTGGTGCCCGACAGTGCCTCGCAGCGGTTCGACCGACTGGTGGTCCGGAGCGGGCTGCCGCCGGTGCGCCTGCACGACTTGCGGCACCTGGCCGCGTCGCTGACCTACCGGGCCACCCGAGACCTGAAGCTCACCAGCCAGATGCTCGGCGACGCCTCCACGGCGATCACCGAGCCGGTCTACACGTCGGTGTTCGAGGACGTGGAGCGTGAGGCCGCCGAGCAGTCCGCGGCGCTGGTGCCCCGTGCCCACCGTGCGCCCACCGACGCACCCGTGCCCACCGTGTGCCCGTCTGTGGGCACCGTGGGCACGAAGCGGATACCCAGCGGGAATGAAACCGCAGGTCAGACTCGGTGGGGCGGGTGGGGCTCGAACCCACGACCCAGGGATTATGAGTCCCATGCTCTGACCAGCTGAGCTACCGCCCCGTGCCGTGACCTGCGGCGAGGCGGCGGCCCGCAGAGTCTACCGACCCGTCGGGTTGCGAAAGGGCCACCAGTCGGGCCGCTGGTGCACGGGCAGGCGTCGCAAGAGGGCCGCAGCCCACCATCCGCAGGCCAGGTCGGCAAGGACCGGGTGGACGTGCTGCGCGCCGACGGCGTTGACATCACCGATCTGTCGAGCAGGGTGGGGACTGGCTCGAGGCGGAGCCAGCCCGGCGTTGTCGAGGGACCGACCGCGGGGACGTGCGTGCTGTCGCGCCCGTTCCACGAAGCCCCCCGTTTGTGGGAGGTGTGCGATCGGAGGACGACTGAATACTTGTAGGTAGGCGCCGGCCCGTGAAGGTGGTCGGGCCGAAGTGAGGGGGGTCCTGGATGCCCGGTGACCGCATGCCGCGCGGCCGTCATCGCGCCGACCGCGGCCCGGTCGCGGGGACGATCGGCGAGTTGATCAGGGGGTCGCGCTCCGCGGACACGTTCCGTCGGCGGGCGGCCGTGGGGCTCGCCGCGGCAGCTCTGGTCGCGGTTCCGCAGGCGGACAGCGCAGCGTTCGTCGGCTCCACCTCGCCAGCGTCGTCGGCGGCCCCGCGCGCGGTGGCCGCGGACGTCGTACGGAGCACCGGGTCGGCTTCTGTGACAGCCCAGGAGAGCGCCCTGCAGCCGGGAGCGCCCGCGGGATCGGACGCCACGCCCGGGCCCGCTCCTCAGGCGGGCGCGACCGGGGCGGTCTCCGCGTTGGCGGCCGGCGGCATCCCGTCGGCCGCACTCGAGGCGTACACCCACGCGGCCGCCGCCAGCCCCGCTGCGTGCCACCTCGCCTGGCCGTTGGTCGCCGCCATCGGGCGAGTGGAGTCCAACCACGGGCGCTTCGCCGGGGCAGTGCTGCACGCCGACGGGCGCTCGACGCCACCGATCATCGGCATCGCGCTGGACGGGGACGGCACCGCGCTGATCCGGGACACCGACGGTGGGCGGCTCGACGGTGATCCGGTCCACGACCGCGCGGTGGGTCCGACGCAGTTCATCCCCTCGACGTGGAGGATCTACGCCAGCGACGGCGACGGTGACGGGCGCAGCGACCCGTTCGACATCCACGACGCAGCTGCGGCGACGGCGAAGTACCTCTGTGCCGCAGGAGGCGACCTGTCCTCGGTAGGCGGGCAGATGCGCGCCGTGCTCGCCTACAACCACTCCGCCAGCTACGTGGCGACGGTGCTGACGCTCGCCGCCAGCTATGCGGGGACACCGTTGCCGCCGCTCCCCTCGCCGTCCGCGGAGCCGCCCTCGACGGTGCCACCGGCCAACCCCGCGCCGCCGCCGGCGATCGACGTGGACCTGCCCCCGGCAACGGCGGTCGCTCCGCCGTCGGCCGCTCCGTCGTCGAGCGCCTCGCCCTCGTCGGCCGCGCCGTCGTCGAGCGCCCCCGCCTCGTCGGCCGCACCGTCCTCGTCGCCAACCCCGACCGCAGCCCCGACCACCGGGTGCAGCAACGGGTCGGTGCCGGGGGTGCCGGCCACTGTGGACATCGCCAACGGCGCCGGCGACCCCGCGGCGGCGACCGGGCTCGCTTCGCGACTCGCCGCGGCCGGGATCCGGGTCGGCG
>JAOPUQ010000509.1 GCA_025963425.1 Modestobacter sp.
CGAGCTGGCCGGCCTGCCGGAGCCGGCCGCGCGACGGCGTCCGGGCCGGCGCTGACGGCGTGCGAGCGGGCCCGCGGGGGTGGTCGGCTGTCCGGTGCGGAAGTGCGCGCCGTAGCCTGGGGCTTCCAGGAGTGAGGAGGGTCACGTGGTCGAACGGCTGACCCCACTGGACGCGTCGTTCCTCTACCTGGAGGACCCCGACACGCCCATGCACGTCGGTGGCGTGCTCGTGCTGGAGTCCCCCTCCGGTGTGCTCGACCACGAGGCACTGGTCGACCTCGTGCGCGCGCGGCTGCCGCTGGTGCCGCGGTACCGGCAGCGGGTGCTCGAGGTGCCCGGGCACCTGGCCAACCCGGTGTGGGTGGACGACCCCGACTTCGACGTCAGCTACCACGTCCGCCGGTCGGCGCTGCCGCGCCCGGGCACCGAGGAGCAGCTGCTGGACCTGGTCGCCCGGCTCACCGCCCGGCCGCTGGACCACCGCCGTCCGCTGTGGGAGATGTACCTGGTCGAGGGTCTGGCGGGGGACCGCACCGCGGTGGTCACCAAGACCCACCCCGCCCTGGTCGACGGGCTCAGCGCGATCGACATCGGTCAGGTCATCCTCGATCTCAGCCCCGACGGCGCGGAGGTGCCGTCCCCCGAGGCAGTCGAGTGGCGGCCTCGGCGACCGCCGGGCTCGGTGGCGCTGGTCTGGGAGGCGGTCGAGGATTATCTGCAGCGCCCCTCCGCGGTCGTGGAGACGGCCCGGACGGCGGCCGGCGACGTGCGGGCGACCGCGGCCCGGTGGGCGGGGGTGGCCGGCGGGCTGCTCGCCGCAGCGGCGCGCACCGCCGTCCGGCCGGCGCCGGTGAGCCCATTGAACGCACCGATCGGCCGGCAGCGCCGGTTCGCGGTGGCCCGCGCCTCGCTCGACGACGTCAAGGCCGTCCGCAAGGCTCATAGCGGCACCGTCAACGACGTGCTGCTCACCGTCGTCACCGGTGCCCTGCGGGAGTGGCTGCTGTCCCGCGGCGAGCCGGTGGTCGGTTCGACGTCGGTCCGCGCCCTGGTCCCGGTGTCGGTGCGCAACGAGGACGACGAGACCGGCAACCAGGTGTCCTCACTGCTCATCGACCTGCCGGTCGGCGAGCCGAACCCCTGGGTGCGGCTGGCCCGGATCAGCTACGCCATGCGCGGGCTGACGCAGAACGGCCAGTCCGTCGGGGCCGACACCCTCAGCGCTCTGTCCGGGTTCGCGCCGCCGACGTTGCACGCCCTGGGCGCGCGGGCGGCCAGCGGCCTGTCGCGGCGGCTGTTCAACCTGGTGGTCACCAACGTCCCGGGTCCGCAGGCCCCGCTGTACGCCGGCGGCGCCCGGATGATCGAGGTGTACCCGGTGGTCCCGCTGGTCCGCGGGCAGGGGCTGGCGATCGGCATGACCAGCTACGACGGCACCGTCTATGTCGGGCTGAATGCCGACCGGGACAGCCTCAGCGACGTCCACGTGCTGGCCGACCTGATCGAGCAGGAGGTCGCCTTCCTCGTCGAGACGGCCACCTGACCGTCCGCCGTGGGCACGGTAGGCGGGCGCGGGGACGATCGCCGGCCCGCTCGACGTTACGGTTCCCTGTCCGACGACGAGGGAGACGAACCGAGTGCGCGTGTACCTGCCGGCCACGACGACCGTGCTGCAGCGGTTGCTGGACGAGGGCCGGCTCGAGCAGCCGGTCACCGTCTTCGCGGTGACCCCCGAGCTGCGGGAGCACTACCCCCTCAGCGACACCGACGAGGAGCTCGAGTACGCGGCCCTGCTCGCGGCCGCCCGGGCCAGCCTGCGGCTCCTCGACGTGGACCCCGGCGCCGCACGTCGCCGGGTGGTGCTCGCCGCGGACGTGCCGGACGCCGCCGTGACCCCGATCGAGGACGACGCCGCGGACGCGGGCGCCGCCCGGGTCCGGGCCGATGTGTCGCTGTCCGACATCGCCAGCGCGCACCTCGACGGGGCCGAGGCCGAGGGGGACGTCGCCGCCGCCGTCTCCGTGGTGCTCGAGGCGGACCTCGGCAGCGAGGACGCCCAGTTCGTCGTCGACCAGGCCGAAGGCCACGAACTGGCCTGGTACGCCACCCAGGAGATCGGTCCCGCGCTCGAGCTGTTGTGAGCACCCCGCCCGTCGGTACTCGGGTCCGGGTCGCTACGGCGTTGTGTCGGGGGGCGCTGCCACCGTCCGCCGCCGGGCGACCTGGACCCGGGTGACCGCCCCGCCGAGGACCAGCCAGCCTGCACCGGGCCGGGCGGGCAGCGGTGTGCGCGGTACCCGGAGCCCGAGCAGTTCGGCATCCCCGGGCGCCGGACGCAAGAGCAGGGCGGTGCGGCTGCGCCGCAGGGCCACGGTCGGGCCGCGGAAGGCCCCGGCCAGCTCCGGTGCACCCGCCGCCGCCAGCACGACCAGGTGCCCGCCCGGCCGGCCCAGCGAGCCGAGCGCATCCGCCACGGGATCGGGCAACGTGCCGATGTCGTCGGCCACCACCACGGCCAGCTGGCCGGTCGTCGCGGCCGCCCACTCCCGCAGCCCGGCGGCATCGGACCGGTCGAGCCGGTCCCCGTCGTGGCCCGGGGCCTGCCCCGGTCCGCCCGGAGCGGGGGCGAGGTGGAGCACGGCGGCGCCGGCGGCCCTGCAGTGCCCGGCGAAGGCGGCCAGCGCGGAGGTGCGACCGCTGCCGGGTGGGCCGACGACGAGCAGACCGCCGGTGCGCACCAGGTCGACGGCGACAGGGTGCCCGTCGTCGTCCCCGGGGCCCACCGGCAGCTCCAGCGGTCCGGTGGGACCGGCGGTCGGTCCAGCGGGCAGCGCCAGCTCGGGGTCGGCCGGGAGGGTGACCACCCGGATCGCGGTCGGGCTGACGG
>JAOPUQ010000028.1 GCA_025963425.1 Modestobacter sp.
ACCCCCCGGCGGGCCAGCAGCAGCGCGGCGGTCAGCCCGACCGGGCCGGCACCCACCACCACGACCGTCACGGCCACGCAGTGTGCCCGCCCCGGGTCAGTGCCCGGAGCGCTCGTCGAGGACGCCGGCCAGCAGCGACAGCGCGCCCCACGCGGCGGCGAACCCGACGACCTTCCCCCGGGTGCCGCGGCCGGCGAGCCCCGCTCCGAAGGCACCGGCGTCGCCCCAGTCGGCGGCCACCCGCGCCGCGGTGAGCAGCCGGCGGGCGGGGCCGGGCGGAGCCGTCATCATCGCCAGCCCGATGGCCGCGTCCCGCACCCCGATCGCGCGGGTGAGCGTCCGCACGTCCCGGGTGTCGTCGAGGCCGCACGGCCCGATCAGGATCCGCGGGGCGGCCACCAGCGAGACGGAGTAGGCGGCGGTCGCCGCTCCGACGAGCGAGGTCAGGGAGGGCACGGTGCTCCGATCGACGGCCGGTGCCGGGCGCACCGGATCGCGTCCAACCAAGCAGCGCCCCACCGGGTCCGCCATTCGGGGCGCGCCGTTCCATCTCGGCGCCGGCAACGTAGCGCGGACGTTGCACCCGGGCCTCCGAACGTTGAAGCCTCTTCTGCCGATGTGATCTGTGCCATAACGTGCGGCATGACTGCGCCCGTCGGCGCACGCCATCGAGGCCCTCAGCGACGAGGGCGATGAGGAGGTCCCCGTGCCTGTGAACACCCGCGGAGCCATCATCCGGTCGAGCCCGGGCCATTACGAGGTCGCCGACCTCGTGGTGGACGACCCTCGCGCCGGCGAGCTCCAGGTCAAGATGGCCGCCTCCGGGCTGTGCCACTCCGACGACCACGTCGCCACCGGGGACATGCCCTTCGGCGTCTACCCCGTCTGCGGCGGCCACGAGGGTGCCGGCGTCGTCACCGCCGTCGGGCCCGGGACCCGGGGGTTCGCGGAGGGCGACCGCGTCGTCTTCTCCTTCCTCCCCGGCTGTGGGCGGTGTGCCTACTGCGCCCGTGGCCACCAGAACCTCTGCGACCTTGGCGCGAACCTGCTGTCCGGAGCCCGCTTCGACGACCCGACGAGCTTCCGGATGTCCCTGCCCGACGGCACACCCGTGGGGCAGATGCTGGGCCTGTCCACGTTCGCCGAGGTGACCACGGTCGACGTGGCCAACGCGGTCAAGGTCCCCGATGACATCCCGCTGGACGTCGCGTGCCTGACCGGCTGCGGTGTGGGCACCGGCTGGGGCACCGCGGTCAACGCCGGGCACGTCCAGCCCGGCCAGACCGTCATCGTCATGGGCATCGGCGGCATCGGGATCAACGCCGTCCAGGGCGCGGCCTTCGCCGGTGCCAGCCACGTGATCGCCGTCGACCCGGTCGCCTTCAAGCGGGAGAAGGCCCAGGAGCTGGGGGCCACGGAGTCCTTCGAGTCCATCGAGGAGGCCGCCGACTTCGCCCGCAGCGTCACCAACGGCCAGGGTGCGGACAAGGTCCTGATCACGATCGGGGTCACCCGCGGGGAGCACATCGGGCAGGGATTCTCGGCGGTCGGCAAGCGGGGCACCGTCGTCGTCACCGGGCTGGGGCCGGCGACGGACGTGACCATCCCCATCTCGCCCATGGAGCTGACCCTCTTCGAGAAGCGGCTGAAGGGCGCGCTGTTCGGTTCGCAGAACCCCAGCGCCGACATCCTGCTGATGTTGCGCCTCTACCAGGAGGGCAAGCTCAAGCTCGACGAGCTGATCACCACCCGCTACAAGCTCGACGAGATCGGTCAGGGCTACGAGGACATGAAGAGCGGCAAGAACATCCGCGGCGTCATCATCTACGACTGATCCGCACCCGCCTTCCGTTCACCGGGGCGCCCTCTCCCGCGTGGGGAGGGCGCCCCGTTGACTTGCCCCGCCCAGCCCGCCCCCAGGGAGACCGATGACCGCAGCACCCGCGCACGCCACCGCCACCGCCCGGCTGGACGCCGTGGGAATGGTCCGCACCGCCCGCGAGCGGGTGGTGGCCCGGGTGCGCGAGGCCGAGGTGGTCGCCGCGGCGCTGTCGGCCGGCCGCAACGTCGTCCTGGAGGGGCCGCCGGGCACCGGCAAGACCACCCTGCTGCGCGCGCTGGCCGACGGCACCGGCGTTCCGCTGGTCCTGGTCGAGGGCAACGCGGAGCTGACGCCCACCCGACTGGTCGGTCACCACGACGCCTCCCGGGTCCTCACCGAGGACTACCGGCCGGAGAACTTCGTGCCCGGCCCGCTCACCCGGGCGATGACCGAGGGAGCGCTGCTCTACGTCGAGGAGTTCAACCGGGTTCCCGAGGAGACGATGAACGTCCTGCTCGGCGTGCTGTCCGAGCGGGAGATGCACGTGCCCCGCTACGGCCGGGTGGCCGCCCGGCCCACATTCCGGCTGGTCGCCGCGATGAACCCGTTCGACGCCGTGGGCACCGCCCGGATCACCCCGGCCCTCTACGACCGCTCGTGCCGGGTGGCGATGGGCTACCAGGACGAGGACGCCGAACGCGCCGTCGTCACCACCGCCACCGCCGGCCCGGCCGACCTGGTCGCCCACGCGGTGCGCGCCGTCCGGATCACCCGCGACCACGCCGAGCTGCGGATCGGCTCCTCGGTGCGCGGCGCCATCGACGCCGTGCTCATCGCCGGCGAGCTGGCCACCGTGCGCGGGCGCGCGGAGGTGGACGCCGAGGTCGGCCAGGACGCCGCGCTGGCCGCGCTCACCGGCAAGGTCACCCTCGCCGACGGCGTCTCCCGACCGGTCGAGCAGGTCGTCGTGGACATCTGGCGCCGGGCCGGTGAGGAGCTGGGAAAAGCCTGACGCCCGAGTCGGAGAAGTCCGACCCGGGCGGTGAGCCCCCGCCGGACGACCCCGGCGCCGGGCTGCCCGGCCCTCCGCAGGAGGGCGGTGGACTGGCCAACCCGCCGGGTCGCCGGCCGCAGCAGTCACCGCCGGTGGAGGACACCGAGGACGTCGAGCAGCTGATCAAGGACCAGCGGGCCCGCCGCGCCGGCCGCGACGAGCTCTCCCGCGCACACCCGGACTTCCACCAGGTCAGCCCACAGCCCGGCGAGCTGGACGAGGAGGCGCTGGCCGACCTCACCGGCCGCGACCCGGACGCCGCACTCCGGCTCGTCACCGCCCTGGGCCGCGCCTTCGACCCCGCGCTGCGCGCGGCCGCCCGCACGCTGGCC
>JAOPUQ010000034.1 GCA_025963425.1 Modestobacter sp.
GTGCCGGGCTGGCCGGCCGGCCGACCCGGGGCAAGGTCGTCGGCTTCGCCGCCGCGTGGGGCGCGTTGTCGCTGCTGGCCGGGGTGCTGGACGAGCGCGCCGGCCGCTGGGCCGGCGGACGCGACGGGGGAGGCTGGGCCCCGTGACGGTGGTGGTCGTGGGCGCCGGCCCGGTCGGGGTGACCGCCGCGCTGCTGCTGGCCCGCCGGGGCGTCGACGTCCTGGTGCTGGACCGGCACGCCGCCGTCTACCCCCAGCCGCGCGCGGTGCACCTGGACGACGAGTCGCTGCGCGTCCTGCAGGCCGCCGGGGTGGCCGACGCCTTCGCCGCGGTCAGCCACCCGATGGCCGGGCTCCGCCTGCTGGACGGCGCGCACCGGACGCTGGCCGAGTTCCGGCGCGGGCCGGGCGTGCATGGCTGGCCGCAGGCGTCGATGTTCACTCAGCCCGACCTCGAGGCGCTGCTGCGCGCGGCGCTGGGCCGCGAGCCCCGCGCCCGGCTGCGCGGCGGGGTGGAGGTGTTGCACGTGGAACAGCCGGACGGGGCGGTGCGGGTCGTCGTCCGGGACCGGGCCACCGGGGTCTCCGAGGAGGTCGTCGCCGACGCGGTGCTGGGGTGCGACGGGGCGAACAGCACCGTGCGGCGGCTGATCGGCGCCCGGATGCGCGACCTCGGGCCGGCCGAGCGCTGGCTGGTCGTCGACCTCGTGTCCGACGAGCCGCTGGACGTGTGGCCCGGCGTGCACCAGGTCTGCGACCCGGTCCGCCCGGCCACGTTCATGCCGGTCGCCGGCAGCCGGTACCGGGCGGAGTTCCGGCTCGCGGACGGCGAGACCCCGGCCGACCTCGACCTGCCGGCGCTGCTGGCCGGCTTCGGCGCGGCCGGCGCCGCGGTCGTGCGCAGCGCCGAGTACCGGTACGCGGCAGCCGTCGCCGACCGCTGGCGAGCGGGCCGGGTGCTGCTGTGCGGGGACGCCGCCCACCTCACCCCGCCGTTCATCGGGCAGGGCCTGGGCCTGGGGCTCCGCGACGCGCACCAGCTCACCTGGAAGCTCGCCGCCGTGCTGGCCGGCGCGGACGACGCCCTGCTGGACACCCACCAGGCCGAACGGGCGCCGCACGCCCGGGCGCTCATCCGGCTGGCCGTCCTGCTCGGCCGGCTGATGACCGGCGGGGGCCGGCGCGCGGCCGCCGTCCGTCGGCTGGTGCTCGGCGGGGTGCGCCGGCTGCCCGGCGTGTCGGGCTTCGCGCTGGCCAGCCGCACGCCGCCGCTGCGCCCGGGCCGGCTGGTCCGTCGTCCGCGGGTCGCGCCCGGATCACCGGTCGGTGCGCTGGTCCCGCAGTCGACGGTCACCGTGGACGGCGTTCACGCCCGGTTGGACGACGTCCTCGGGAACGGCTGGGCGGTGCTGACCGCCGGCGGACCCCTCCCGGTGCTGCCCGACGCCGCCGACGCCCGGGTGCTGCGGGTCGGCGACGGTCCGGGGGAGCTGTCCTCAGCGGAGCTGGCGCGCTGGCTGCGGGGCCGGTCGGTGCTGGTGCGACCGGACCGGATCGTCGCCGCCTGCCGGTGAGCGACCACCCGGCCGGCCCGGCATGCTGACCGCTGGTGGTGCCGGGTGGGCGCCGGTCGAGAGGACGAGATGAGCTTCGACGTCGCTGCTGTCCGCGCGCACTTCCCGGCCCTGGCCGCCGGGGCGGCGCACTTCGACGGCCCGGGCGGGTCACAGGTGCCCGACGTGGTCGCCGCTGCTGTCGCCGCCACGCTGACCGCGCCGATGGCCAACCGCGGGCAGGTCACGCAGGCCGAGCGGAACGCCGACGCGGCGGTGCTCGCCGCCCGCGCTGCCGTGGCCGACCTGGTGGGCGGCGCCCCGGGCGGCGTCGTGTTCGGCCGCAGCGCCACGGCGCTGACCTACGAGTTCTCCCGCGTGCTGTCGGCCGGCTGGGGGCCCGGCGACGAGGTGGTGGTGACCCGGCTGGACCATGACGCGAACGTCCGGCCCTGGGTGCAGGCCGTGGCGGCCCGCGGCGCGACCGTCCGGTGGGCGGAGTTCGACCCGGCCACCGGCGAGCTCGACCCGGCCGCGGTGGGCGCGCTGCTGTCCGGGCGGACCCGGATGGTCGCCGTGACCGGCGCCTCCAACCTGATCGGCACCCGGCCCGACCTGCCCGCCATCACCGCGCTCGCGCACGCGGCCGGCGCCTGGACCTGGGTGGACGGGGTGCACCTCACCGCCCACTCGCCGGTCGACGTCGCGGCGCTGGGCGCGGACTTCTACGCGTGCTCGCCGTACAAGTTCCTCGGCCCGCACTGCGGCTGCCTGGTCGCCTCCCCGGCCCTGCTGGAGACGCTGCACCCGGACAAGCTGCTGCCCTCGACCGACGCCGTCCCGGAGCGGTTCGAGCTGGGCACGCTGCCCTACGAGCTGCTCGCCGGCACCACCGCGGCGATCGACTTCCTCGCCGGTCTCGGCGACGGCGACACCCGGCGGGCCGCGCTGGTGGCCGCGATGGAGGCCGTCGAGGCGCACGAGGACCGGCTGCGGGAGCGGATCGAGGACGGCGTCCGCGAGCTGCCGGGGGTGACCGTGTGGTCCCGCGCGAAGCGCCGGACGCCGACCCTGCTGCTCACCTTCGCCGGCCGGGACGCCGCCGACGCCTACCGCTTCCTCGCCGGGCGCGGGGTCAACGCCCCCGCCGGGTCGTTCTACGCGCTGGAGGCCTCGCACTGGCTGGGCCTGGGCGACACCGGCGGGCTGCGCGTCGGCCTCGCGCCGTACAACGACGACGCCGACGTCGACCGCCTGCTCGCCGGGCTGCGGGAGTTCCTCGGCTCCTGACGCGGGGAGCACGCTCGGGCCCGGCCGAGCGTCAGCCGGACTCCGCGATCCGCTTGATCGCGGCCAGGGTCGCCGGGATGCCCTCGTGGGCCGCCCGGGTGCGGTCCTCGACCTGTCGCTGCGCGTCGTCGCCGAAGCGCTCGGCGAAGAGCTGCCGGCCGGCCGGCAGGAACTCCCAGGACTCGGTCACCCGGGTGCCGTCCTCGACCGGCTCGAAGGTGAAGCCCCACCGCACCAGCGAGCCGCCGACCAGGAAGGCGAACTCCCGGCCGCGGTCGGCGACCGCCACCTGGCTGCGGGTCTCCCAGGTGCGCCCGGGCACCTCGTTGCGCCCGGTGAACCAGGCGCCGACCTGCGCGGACTGCCCCTCGTCCCACCAGCAGGCGGTGCAGACCGGGCTCCACTCCCCGGTGCGGGTCACGTCGGACACCAGGTCGTAGAGGGCCTCCGGCGACGAGCGGACGACGATCGAGCCGGAGTGCGCGAGGGTGTCCATCCGCGCATCCTCGCAGCTGAGGCGGCTGCTACTTCTTCTGCCGTCGGCTCCCGCCGTGCCAGTCCTCCTGGACGCCGACCTCGCCCACGTCGACCCCCAGGCCGCGCAGCTGCGGGCGCTCGCGCAGGCTGCGCTTCAGCTCCGCGAACCCCGGGAAGCCGGCCAGCCCCACCACGTGGTCCCACAGCCGCACCGCGTCCTCCTCGGCGGGCAGCCGGCTGATGACCGGGCCGAAGAAGGCCACGCCGGTGGGGGGCTGGAAGTGGATGATCGGCGTCCCGACGTCCTTGCCGGTGAGCGCCAGCGCCTCGTCGGTCTCGGCCCGGATCAGCTGGTCGAACGACGGGTCGTCCAGCGCGTCGGCCAGGTCGGCCGGCAGGCCCGCCTCGGCCAGCGCCGGCTCGACGAAGTCCCGGGTGCCCCGGCGCTCCCGGGCGCCGGGGGACTCCTCGGTCTCGGCGGGCCGGTCGAAGATGCGCCGTCCGAGGGCGGTGTACAGCGAGCCCACCGCCTCGCGGCCGTGCTCGGCCCGGGTCCGGGCGGCCACCCGCAGCAGCCGCAGACCGGCGGTGTGACCGGCCGCGTACTCCGGTGGGAACTGGGCGTCGTAGTCGACGTGGACGTTGACCATCCGCAGCGAGATGAACCGCCAGTCGACCGCGTAGTCACGCTGCGCCATGACGCTGTGCACCCACCGGCTGGTCAGCCAGGCGAACGGGCAGACCGGGTCGAAGTAGAAGCGGATGTCCTCTTCCATGGGCCGAGGCTAGTGGCCCGGCGGGGCCCCGGCGCCGAGGTGCCGAGGCGTCGAGGCGTCGATCCGAGACCGATGGGTACCGGAGGTCGATGCAGATCGACAAGGACCAGATCCTCCAGCTCCTCCGCTCCCAGGGTGACGACGCCAAGGCGCAGCAGGCCGACCAGGCGCTGCCCGGCACCGTCGACACCGACCAGCACGGCGGCTTGCTGTCGGAGCTCGGCCTCGACCCGGTGGAGCTGATCAGCAGGCTCGCCGGCGGTGGGGGCGCCGGTGGGGCCCTGGGCAAGCTGGGCGGCCTGCTCGGCAACTGAGCCGTCGCCATACGGCGGGTGTCCGGATGGCGAAGCCCTACC
>JAOPUQ010000064.1 GCA_025963425.1 Modestobacter sp.
GCCGAGCACCGCCGGCTGCTGCAGTGGGAGGAGGAGTTCCTCCAGGCCCTCGAGCTGCCCTACCGGGTGGTCGACATCGCCGCCGGCGACCTGGGCACCAGCGCCGCCCGCAAGTTCGACATCGAGGCCTGGTTCCCCAGCCAGGGCACCTACCGCGAGCTCACCAGCACCTCGGACTGCACCACCTTCCAGTCCCGCCGGCTGGCCATCCGCTCCCGGGACGCCGACGGCCGTCCCCACCCGCTGGCCACGCTGAACGGCACGCTGTGCGCGATCGCTCGCACCATCGCCTGCCTGCTCGAGGTGCACCAGCAGGCCGACGGGTCGGTGCACGTGCCGGCCGCGCTGCGGCCGTGGCTCGGTGGGCACGAGGTGCTGACCCCCGGGATGAGCCTGGTCGCGCCGGGGCCCCCCGCATGACGGGACACCTCCCGGCCCGGGCGGCGAACGCGCTGACCGCGCCGGCCGTGCTGTCCGGCTCCGAGGACGTCGTCGACCTCGGCGACCTGCCCGCCCAGCTGGACGGCTGGCGCCCGAAGCTCGTGGCCAGCGACCTGGACGGCACCCTGCTCACCTCCGCCGGTGAGGTCACTGCCCGCACCCGCGCGGCGCTGACGGCCTGCTGGGACGCCGGCATCCCGGTCGTCGGGGTGACCGGCCGCGGTCCGCGGCTGCTGGAGAGCGTCCGGGGCGCGCTGGCCGGGCGCGGGATCGCCGTGCTGGCCCAGGGCGGCTACGTCGTCCGCTTCGGTGGCGACGGCGGCCGGGACGAGGTGCTGCGCACCGTCGGGATGTCCCGCGAGGACGCCACCGGCGTCATCACCGCCATCGAGGACGTCGCCGGTGAGCTGATCGTCGCGGTCGAGGACGCCGCCGAGCAGGCCGAGGCGCTCAAGCCGCTCCGCGTGCAGCACGGGTTCGACTGGCCCTATCCCGAGCCCGCCCACCTGCTGCCCCGGCACGAGGTGCTGCCGGTCGGCTCGGTGCTCAAGGTGTTCCTCCGCTCGTCGTCCCTCGGTCAGGACGAGCTGCTCGCCCGGGCGCGGCAGGTCGTGGACCCCGCCGTCGCCGAGCTGACCCATGCCGGGCTCGGCTTCATCGAGGTGCTCCCGCCCGGGGTGACCAAGGCCAGCGGCCTGGCCGTCGTCCTGGAGACCCACGGGCTCGGGTTCGGCGACGTCCTGGTCTTCGGCGACATGCCCAACGACCTGCCGATGATCGAGGCGGTGACCGCGGCCGGTGGCCGGGCGGTCGCCGTCGCCAACGCCCACCCCGCGGTGCGGGCCGCGGCCGGCGGGCTCACCGGCGGCCACGACGCCGACGGTGTCGCGCGCTACCTGGAGGCGGTGCTCGGTGTCTGACTGGCGTCCGCGGCTGATCGCCAGCGACATGGACGGCACGCTGCTGCGCAGTGACGAGACGGTCAGCGAGCAGACCCGCGCCGAACTCGGTCGCTGGCGGGAGGTCGGTGTCCCGCTCGTGCTGGCCACCGGCCGCCCGCCGCGCTGGATGCTCGGGATCCGGGAGGTGCTCGGCTCCGGAACGGCGATCTGCTGCAACGGGGCCGTGCTGCTGGACCTCGAGCCGTTCACGGTGCTCGACGAGCACGGCATCTCCCCGGAGGTGCTCCAGGAGGTGTCCGCCGAGCTGCGGCGCCGGGAGCCGGCCGTCTGGTTCGCCGTGGAGTACGGCGACCAGTTCCGGCACGAGCCGGTCTACCGGCCACGCTGGGACGTCGACGCCCCGGGTGTCGAGGTGGCGACGCTGGAGGAGATGGTCGCCCGGCCGGCCGCCAAGCTGCTGGCCCGGCACGAGTCGATGCCGCGGGACGCCTTTGTGGCGCTGGTCGAGGAGGTGGTGGGCGACCGGGCGACGGTCACCAACTCCTCCTCCGACGCCCTCGCGGAGATCTCCGCCCGCGGGGTCACCAAGGCCACCGGGCTGTCCCGGGTGGCCGCGGACCTGGGCGTGGACCCGGGGGAGGTCGTCTACTTCGGCGACATGCCCAACGACGTCGCCGCCTTCGACTGGGTGCGCGAAGGGGGTGGCCGAGCGGTCGCCATGGCGCACGCCCACCCCGAGGTGCTGGCCGCGGCGACCGACGTGACCGGCACCAATGACGCCGACGGGGTGGCGGAGTTCCTGGCCGGCCTCTGACCGCTTTCCGGATCGATCGAATTCGGAACTCTCACATACCGCCGGCCATTCTCCCGAATGGTCGAGGTTGTACGCGATCGTATTGTCCGCACCATTGAATTAGTTCTGGATTGGCAGTACATCTCCTGGTGCGGCGGCCGATAAGGCACCCAACGACCGGGCCCGGTCGCGTCAGCGTGTCGAGATGTGAGGCCACTCCCAATGTTGAACAACCTGTCGATCAGCCGACGGCTCGCACTCGGCTTCCTGGTGGTCGTCCTGTCCATGGTCGCATTGACCGGGACGGGAGTCTGGCGCGTGGAGCAGATCAACTCCCATCTGACCACCATCAACGACCTCAACAGCGTGAAGCAGCGGTACGCCATCAACTTCCGCGGCAGCGTCCACGACCGGGCCATCGCCGTACGGGACGTCGTCCTCTCCCGTACCG
>JAOPUQ010000091.1 GCA_025963425.1 Modestobacter sp.
GCTGCACCGGGTACCACAACATCGTCCGCGCGGTCCGGACCGCGGCGGAGGCCGGGCCGGCCGCCGGCCAGGTCCCCCAGGCACAGGAGGTCGTGCAGTGACCGAGCTCGCGAGGTCGCCCAGGTACACAGCATCCCGGGTCACGGGCCCGACGAGCGCCAGCGAGGAGGCGTCGTGATCCCCTCGCCGTTCGAGTTCGTCAAGGTCCGCTCGGTCGACGAGGCGCTGACCGCCCTCGCCGAGCACGGTGAGGACGCCAAGCTGCTGGCCGGGGGCCACTCGCTGCTGCCGATCATGAAGCTGCGGCTGGCCATCCCCAGCGTGCTGATCGACATCAGCGGGATCACCGACCTGTCCTACGTCCGGGTCGACGGTGACCAGGTCGCCATCGGTGCGGGCACCCGGCACTTCGAGCTCCAGCGGGACGAGATCGCCCGCGCCGAGGTGCCGATGCTGCCGCACGTGGCCGGCCGGGTGGGCGACCCCCAGGTCCGGCACCGCGGCACGATCGGCGGCACGACGGCGCACAGCGACCCCGCGTCGGACCTGCCGACCGCCCTGCTGGCCCTCGGCGGCACCGTGGTGCTGCAGGGGCCGGGCGGACGCCGGGAGGTCCCGGTGACCGAGTTCTGGACCGGGTTCTTCGAGACCGCGATGTCGCCCGACGAGATGGTGGTCGAGCTGCGGGTGCCGCGCACCGGCTCCCTCGGGTGGGGCTACGAGAAGTTCACCCGGCGCGAGAACGACTGGCCGATCGTGGCGGCCGCCGCGGTCGACGGCCGGGTCGCGCTGGCCAACATGGCGGGCACGGTCGTCCGTGCGACGGCGACCGAGGAGGCGCTGGCCCGCGGCGCGTCGATCGCCGAGGCCGCCGAGCTCGCCGACCAGGGCACCTCTCCGGGAGCCGACATGCACGCCGACCAGGAGTACCGCCGGCACCTCGCCCGGCTGCTCACCCGGCGCGCATTGGAGACGGCCGCCGCCTGACGCCCCGCAGACATGGCCATTTCTGCCCGACGCGAGAGGCCACCCGGCCGCGCCGGGGGCAGAAATGGCCATGTCTGCCCCCGGGCACGCGGGTCAGCGCGGGGGGATTAGCATCCCGGCGCCCACCGTGGCGTTGGTGGCCTCGTCGATGAGGATGAACCGGCCGGTCACCCGGTTGCGCTGGTAGTCGTCGACGAACAGCGGCTGGGTGGTGCGCAGCCGCACCCGGCCGAGGTCGTTGAGCCCGAGCTCCAGGCCGCCCTCGGCCTCGGTCTGCCGGTGCAGCGTGTTGACGTCCAGCCGGTACTGCAACTCCTTGACCACGGCGCGCACCGAGCGGGTGGTGTGCTTGACCGCCAGCCGCTGCCGGGGGCGCAGCGGCTGATCGCTCATCCAGCAGACCAGCGCGTCGACGTCCTGGGTCACCTGCGGGGCGTTGTGCGGCCGGCAGATCAGGTCACCCCGGGAGACGTCGAGGTCGTCGGTGAGCCGCACGGTCACCGACATGGGCGGGAACGCCTCCTGCAGCGGTCCGTCCGGCCCGTCGATCGCCGCGATCGTGCTGGTGAGCCCGCTGGGCAGCACCTGGACCTCGTCGCCGGGCCGCAGCACGCCACCGCCCACCCGGCCGGCGTAGCCGCGGTAGTCGTGGTGGGCGTCGGTCTGCGGCCGGATCACGTACTGCACCGGGAAGCGGGTGTCGACGAGGTTCCGGTCGCTGGCCACGTGCACGTGCTCGAGGTGGTGCAGCAGCGAGGTGCCCTCGTACCAGGGCATGTTCGCCGAGCGGGTCACCACGTTGTCCCCGGCCAGTGCCGAGATCGGGATCACCGTGAGGTCGGGCACGTCGAGCTTGGTGGCAAAGGCGGTGAACTCGTCGCGGATCTGCTCGTAGATCTCCTCGGACCAGTCGACGAGGTCCATCTTGTTCACCGCGACGACCAGGTGCGGGACCCGCAGCAGCGAGGCGAGGAAGGCGTGCCGGCGGCTCTGCTCCAGCATCCCCTTCCGGGCGTCGACCAGCACGATCGCCAGGTCGGCGGTCGAGGCGCCGGTGACCATGTTCCGGGTGTACTGCACGTGCCCGGGGGTGTCGGCGAGGATGAAGGTGCGGCGCGGGGTGCTGAAGTAGCGGTACGCGACGTCGATGGTGATGCCCTGCTCCCGCTCGGCCCGCAGACCGTCGGTGAGCAGCGCCAGGTCGACGTAGTCGCCGCGGCTGGCCCGCTCGATCGCCTCGTACTGGTCCTCGAACACCGCCTTGCTGTCGAACAGCAGCCGCCCGATCAGCGTGCTCTTGCCGTCGTCCACCGACCCGGCGGTGGCGATCCGGAGGATGTCCTTGCGTGCGGTGGCGAGCTCCTGCACCGCTGCCTGCTGGGTGAGACCGCCCATCAGAAGTACCCCTCCTTCTTCCGGTCCTCCATGGCGGCCTCGCTGACCTTGTCGTCGCCGCGCGTCGCGCCCCGCTCGGTCAACCGGGTCACCGAGATCTCGGCGATGACCTCGGCGACCGTGACGGCGGTCGAGCGGACGGCGGCGGTCAGGTTGGCATCGCCCACGGTGCGGTAGCGGACACTCTCGTGCAGCACCGGCTCCCCCTCGCGGGGCGTGATGAACTCGTTGACCGCGTACAGCATCCCGCCGCGGTCGACGACGTCCCGCTCCCGGGCGAGGTACAGCGCCGGGATGCCGATCTCCTCCTGGGCGATGTAGGCCCAGATGTCCAGCTCGGTCCAGTTGGACAGCGGGAAGACCCGGATCGACTCACCCTGGTGGATGCGGCCGTTGTAGAGGTCCCACAGCTCGGGGCGCTGGTTCTTCGGGTCCCACTGACCGAACTCGTCGCGGAAGGAGAACATCCGCTCCTTGGCCCGGGCCTTGTCCTCGTCGCGGCGGGCGCCGCCGAACAGCGCGGTGAACCCGTTCTCCTCCACCGCGTCGAGCAGCACCGGCGTCTGGATCCGGTTGCGGGAGCCGTTGGGCTCCTCCTTCACCGTGCCGGCGGCGATGGCATCGGGCACCGAGGCCACGACCAGTTCGACGCCGAGCTCGGCGACCCGCTTGTCGCGGAACTCCAGCACCTCGGGGAAGTTCAGGCCGGTGTCGACGTGCATCACCGGGAACGGGATGCGGGCCGGGGCGAAGGCCTTGCGGGCCAGCTCCAGCATCACGATGGAGTCCTTGCCGCCGGAGAACAGCAGCACCGGGCGTTCGCACTCGGCAGCCACCTCGCGCAGCACGTGGAGGGACTCGGCCTCCAGCGTCTGCAGCTGGGTCAGCCGGTAGTCGGGTGTGGTCACGCAGGGAGCTCCCGGGGGTCGCGGCGGGCAGGGGCCGCCCGGATGGAGGACACGGTCACCGCAGGCAACCCGCCCGCGGGGGTGCGGATTCCCCACCAGTGTCCGGCATGGGCCCCGCCGTCCGGGAACCGGCCGTCAGCCCCCGGCCGGACGCACGGCCGTGGCGTCGGTGGGACGCCCGGGCGGGGCGTGCCGGCCCGAGGCGTCGGTGATGGCCCCGAAGTAGGCCTCGCTGCGCTCGGGACGGGGGGCGACGAAGACCCCGCGGGCGTCGACCAGCGTCCGGTCGGGGTCGGCCGCGGCGGCGATGGTCCCGGTGACCACGGTCTTGCGCCCGGCATCCTCGGTCACCCGGGCGCGCAGCACCAGCGCGGTCTCCAGCGGCACCGGCCCGCGGTAGTCCAGCTCCAGGCGCACGGTCATGCCCCACAGGCCGGCCGAGATCGCGGCAGCCCCGAGCAGCTGGTCCATCAGCAGGGCGCTCACACCGCCGTGCACGAAGCTCGGCGGGCCCTCGTAGGCCAGCCCGAGGGAGACCTCGGCGGACACCCCGTCCCCCTCGGCCCGGACGTCCAGCGGCGGCGCCAGCGGGCTGCCGACGCCCGACACCGGGTTGTAGACGCGGAAGAAGCGGACCGGGTCGTCCAGGACGGGCAGCTCGGTGCGGGCCCGGCGGGCGAGGACGAGCCCGGCGGTGGCCTCCCGGGCGGCCGCGGCGGCCGCGCGGAGCCCGGCCGGGCCGACCGTGGTCGTCACCGCGGCGTCGACCAGCTCGCGCAGCGCGCTGCCCAGGTCGGTGACGGCGGCCAGTAGTTCGGCGTTGACGCCGTCGTCGGTCCCGGGGGTGTCCACCCCCGGATTGGACACCCCCGCCGGCAGGGGCAGGTCAGGCGGGTGGGGCGGGCGGCGGCGCGGCGGGCCCCGAGCGGGGCAGCCGGACGGCGAAGGTCGACCCCTCGCCGGGCGCGGTGGTGAGGCCGACGCGGCCGCCGTGGGCGGCCACCAGGGAGGCGACGATCGACAGACCGAGGCCCGAGCCCCCGGCCGCGCGGGTCCGCGAGGTGTCGGCCCGGTAGAAGCGCTCGAACACCCGCTGGGCGTCCCCGGGGGCCAGCCCCGGGCCCTCGTCGGTGACCGAGACGACCACCGTGCCGGGGTCGGCCGGGTCCTCCGACAGCCGCAGGGTGATCTTCGCGGTGACCGGGGTGTGGGTCAGGGCGTTGGTGACCAGGTTGCCCAGCACCTGACGCAGCCGGGCCTCGTCCCCGACCACGACGGGGGCGTCGGTGAGCGAGGGGTCCAGGTGCAGGCCGATCGGCCGGTCCGGCTGCACGGCCCGCGCGTCGTGGACGGCGTCCCCGGCCAGCTCGGCCAGGTCCACCGGCGCCAGGGACAGCGGGCGCTGCTGGTCCAGCCGGGCCAGCTGCAGCAGGTCCTCGACCAGCATGCCCATCCGGGTGGCCTCGGACTCGATGCGCTGCATGAGCCGGCGGGTGTCCTCGGGCCCGGAGGCCGCGCCCTGGCGGTGCAGCTCGGCGAAGCCCCGGATGGAGGTCAGCGGCGTCCGCAGCTCGTGGCTGGCGTCGGCGACGAACCGGCGCATCCTGGCCTCGGAGGCCCGCGCCTGCTCCTCGGACGCCTGCTGGGCGCGGAAGGAGCTCTCGATCCGGCCGAGCATGCCGTTGAGCGCGGTGGAGAGCCGGCCGACCTCCGTGCGGTCGTCGCCCTCGGGCACCCGACGGGACAGGTCGCCGCCGGCGATGGCCTGGGCGGTGTGCTCGACCTCGACCAGGGGCCGCAGGCTGTTGCGCACCAGCAGGTAGCCGGCGACGCCGAGCATCGCCAGGACGAGCAGACCCACCACGATCTCGATGGTGACCAGCCGGCCCAGGACGGCGTTGTCACCGGCCAGGTCGATGCCCACCACCACGACCAGCCCGTCGGTGACCTCTCCGGCGACCAGGCGCCATGACGTGCTGCGGTCGGCGGCCGGCAGGGTGAACGGCTCGTTGTCGTACCTGTCGATCGTCGCCGGCGTGATCATCGAGACGTCGGGCAGGGAGGCATCGGGGGTGCGGGGGCCCTTGAACGCCCGGGCGTCGCCGGCGAGCGGGATGCAGGCGACGTAGCCGCCACTGAACTGGAAGACCCGCATGGTGCAGCTCTGCACCGTGCCGCCCGGGTCGCGGTCCAGGTCGAGGGCGTAGCCGCGCAGCTGGGCGTCCTGCTGGTCGAGCAGGTACCCGCGCAGCAGCGAGGTGGCCGCGAAGCCGGTCACGACGAGGGCGAGCGTCACCAGCGCCATGAGCAGGGCCACCAGGGTGACCCGGAGGGGGACGCGGGGGGCGCGCTGCCGGGGGGCGGGCGCGGCACCGGGGTCGGGCGACGTGGGGCCGTCGTCGGGACGGCGCCGGTCGGCGACCTCGCCGGCGCTGACCGCAGCGGTCTCCGCGAGCTCGTTCACGTCCCGCGCGGCAGCCGCAGCGAGTAACCGACGCCGCGCAGGGTGTGCAGCAGGCGCGGCTCGGTGGTGTCGATCTTGCGGCGCAGGTAGGAGATGTAGGACTCCACGACGTTGGCCTCGCCGTTGAAGTCGTAGTTCCACACGTGGTCGAGGATCTGGGCCTTGGACAGCACCCGGCCGGCGTTGGTCATCAGGTAGCGCAGCAGCTTGAACTCGGTGGGGGAGAGGCTGACCAGCTTCCCCGCCTTGAGCACCTCGTGGGACTCCTCGTCCAGCTCGATGTCGGCGAACGTCAGCCGCGGGGCCTCGCTGGCCCGCTGCGCGGTCTGGCTCCGCCGCAGCACCGCGCGGATGCGGGCGAGCACCTCGTCCAGGCTGAACGGCTTGGTGACGTAGTCGTCGCCACCCAGGGTCAGCCCGGTGACCTTGTCCTCCGCGGCGTCGCGCGCGGTGAGGAAGAGGACCGGCGTGTGAGTGCCGTTCTGCCGCAGCCGGCGCACCACGCCGAAGCCGTCGAGCCCGGGCATCATCACGTCGAGCACCAGCAGGTCGGGGCGGAACTCGGCCGCCACGGCGAGCGCCTGCTGGCCGTCGGGAGCCGTGGCGACCTCGAAGCCGGCGTAGCGGAGGCTGGCCGACAGCAGCTCACGGATGTTGGGCTCGTCGTCGACCACGAGCAGCCGGGCCTCCGGCGTCTGCGCGCTGCGGCTGCTGGTGGACACGACCCCTCCCGAGGGACCCTGTGCGGCGGTCGACGTCATGCGTCGAGGGTCCGGCACCGGGCTGCGGCTGGCCTGAACGTTACCTGTGAGGAGCCTGGGGAGTTGCCCGGCAGGCCGCGGCTCAGTCCGTGTTGGCGGCGGCCCGGCCGCGGCGCCAGTAGCCGATGGCGTGGTGCTGGGTGCGGCGCAGCCCCCAGCGTCCGCGCAGGTCCGCCCGGATCCCCCGGACCGTCGCCGACTCCGCACCCACCCAGGCGAAGACGTCGTCCCCGCCGGGGGGCTGCAGGGCCGCGACGGCGTCCACGAGGAGGGTCCCGACGCCCGGCTCGGCGCCGGCGCGGTGCAGCCAGCGCACCTCGACCCCGGTGGGCGCCGCCAGGGGTTGCTCCTCCTCCGGCCCGGCGACCTCGACCAGCACCACCCCGCGGGTGGTGGGACCGGCAGCGCCGAGGATGCGGCCGATGGCCGGCAGCGCGGTCTCGTCGCCGACCAGCAGCAGCCACCCGGCGGGCGCCTCGCCCAGCGACGCGGCGCTGGCCACGCCCAGCACGTCACCCGGCCGGGCGGCCGCGGCCCAGGTGGCCGCGGGGCCGTCGCCGTGCAGCACGAAGTCGACGTCCAGCTCGCCGGCGGCCGGGTCCTGCCGCCGGGCGGTGTACCGGCGCATGCTCACCCCGTGGCTGCCCTGCGGCCAGACGATCCGCCCGTCGCGGGCCACCTGCGGCCAGGCGGGAGAGCGGTCGCCGACCCGGGGGACCAGCAGGGAGAGGGTCGGACCGGCCGCCGCGACCACGTGGGCCGGCGCGGTCAGGGTCACCCTGCGGACGGCGGGGGTCACGGTCGTCACCGCGGCGACGGTCAGGACGTCGACCGGGCGAAGACCCTCGGCTGTGCTCACGAACAGCCAGCCTAAGCGGGCCGACCCGACCGGCCCCGGGGGAATGGGGCCGACCGGGTCGGCGATCGTGGACTGGGTGGTCACCCGCTGTCACGGAGCCGAGCCCCTGAGCAGCGAAGTCGTGCGGAACACCCCGTCGATCACGCACGCTACGTGACCGATCGTCCGTCGTCATACCCCAGACGACGTAGTCCCCCCGATCGGGTGAGGGCTGCGGTGGCCGACCCGGCCCGGTGGTGCTGCCCGCCCCGTCGGAGACCGGTCGGTGCGGCCGCCATGTGTGCGCCCGCCCGCTGCCGGGCAGGCAGCAGGTCCGTACCGACGAGGAGGCGCACCCACGATGGCCGACGAGTTCAACGCAGGCGACCACGTGAGCTGGCAGAGCCATGGGAGCGAGGCCGAGGGCACCGTGGAACGGGCCATCACCGAGGACACCGAGGCGTCCGGCCGGACGGTGCGGGCCAGCCCCGGCGACCCGCAGTACGAGGTCACGAGCGACACGAGCGGCACCACCGCCGTCCACAGGCCCAGCGCACTCGAGAAGGACTGACCGGCACCCGGCCACGGCCGGAGGAGGAGGAGGAGCCATGAGCGAGAACGACGACGCCTTCGCGGGCACGTCCGCGCGGAGCACCAAGCACAGCCCCCGGCAGGACGACGAGCTCAAGCACGAGACGGAGGGCATGATCCGCGCCGGCCGATCGACCCACGCCGAGGAGTGGAAGGACCCGGAGCCGGTCGCCGAGGGGGAGCCCGACGTCGACTCGTCGCCGGCGGACACCCTGGTCGGTGGCGTCCCGGAGGGGATGTCCGCCGACGCGGTGGTCGCCCGGGCCGAGATCGCCCGCTGGCTGGCCCGGGCGGACTTCCCGAACACCGGCGCCGCCCTGGTCGAGGCCGCCCGCGACCACCGGGCACCCGACGCGGTGGCCGCCGAGCTGTCCCGGTTGCCCGCCGACGACGTCTACGAGCGGGTGGGCGACGTCGTCCGCGCGCTGGGCTACCCGACCGAGACCTGATCGGCCCGCGGTGCCGCCCCCGCCGGGGCGGCGCCGCCGGCCGGGTCGTCGCTCAGCGGCCGGCCCGGTGCTGGACCTGCTCGTCGGTCCGCGGCCCGAGCCCGGTCGTGTCCCCGACGCCGACGTCCCCGCCCCGGTCCTCGGCCTCCTCCTGCGCGATCTCCTCGGCGCCGCGCCGCCGGAACAGCCTCGACCCCGGGAAGCCCTTCACCACGTGACGCATGTCCTCGACGGTGTCCAACAGGTTGTGCACATCCGGGGCGACGTTCCCGAGGGTGGCCAGCACCGGCAGCACGTCCTCGTCGAGGTGCCTGACCAGTCGGGGGAGCCGGTCGACCAGGGTGATCAGTGCCTGCACCTCGTCGGGGTCCAGGTGCTCGGCGAACCGGTTGACCGCCGGTTCGAAGGCAGCCAGCGCCGGTCGGTAGGCGTCCACCAGCGGCGACACGGTGTCCAGCATGTCCTGGGCGCGGTCCAGCGTGCCGTTGGCGGACGCCGCTGTCCCGCCGACCGCGGCAACCAGCTCGTCGGCGGCCTGACTGGTCCGCCGGACGGCGGTGATGGCGTCGCCGGCGGCCTGACTGGTCCCCCGGACGGCGGTGATGGCGTCGCCGGCGGCCTGGTTGGTCTGCCGGACCCCGTCGATGGCGGCGTCGGCTCTGGCGCGGGTCCCGGCGACGCCCGCGATCGCCTCGTCGGCCTGGGCGCGGGTGGCGTCCACCCCGGCCATGGTGGCCTCCGCGCGCCCGGCCACCGCCTCGATGCGGTCCAGTAGCCCGCCGACCCGGTCCACCAGATCCTCGATGGCCCCGACCGCCGCGACCACCCGGGGCAGCAGCGCGAGCGCCTCGGTGACGCCGGACCGGAGGCCCTCCGCTGCGTGGAGCACGTCGGTCGGGCCGGGGAACGGGAGCTTCACCCGCTGGACGCTACGTGGGGCGGCGGTGCACCGCCGCGCGAGCGCGCACGGCCGCGACGCGCGGGTCCGCGCGCCCGACCGGATCCGGGGCCGGTTCCCCCTATCCTGAGCGCTTCCGCCGACGGCGGCCCACCGGCCGGTGCGGCGGACGACGGGACGGGCGCCGGACGCGGCGCCGAGGCACTGCGACGATGGGATGTCGACACCGGTGGCGGACCAGCCGACGCGGGACGGGGCAGGCGGCGACTCCGCACCCGACCCCGCGGCACACCGCCCCCGGCCGGTCGAGGGCCCGCCCACCGCAGCCGCCGGCACCCCGCACGTGACCGTCGAGGAGCTGCTGGCCCGCTCCGGCAGCGGCGTCCGCCGACGGCGGGCCGAGCGGCGCGAGGCCACCGGCCGCCAGGAGCGGGTCGACGGCTACGGCGCT
>JAOPUQ010000103.1 GCA_025963425.1 Modestobacter sp.
TCATGCCGGCGGTGGCCAGGATCGTGGCCACCGGCCGGGTCGGGAACGAGCCGATCAGCACCAGGAACTCGCTGACGAAGCTGTTGGTGCCCGGCAACGCCAGCGAGGCGAGGCCGGCGACCAGGAATGTGCCGGCCAGCAGCGGGGCCTTCGTGGCGACGCCGCCGTAGTCGCGGACGTGGCGGGACCCGCCGCGGGCGATGAGCATGCCGACGACGAGGAACAGCAAACCGGGGGCGATACCGTGGTTGACCATGTAGAGCACCGCGCCGGTGGCTGCCTCGGTGGTGAAGGCGAAGATGCCCAGCGCGATGAAGCCGAAGTGCGCGATCGAGGTGTAGGACACCAGGCGCTTCATGTCGCTCTGCCCCATGGCCAGCAGCGCGGCGTACAGCACCCCGATCACGGCCAGCACCAGCACCCACGGCGCGAGGTCGCGGGAGGCGTCGGGGAACAGCGGCAGGCAGTAGCGCAGGAAGCCGAAGGTGCCGACCTTGTCCAGCACGCCGACCAGCAGCACCGCCCCGCCGATGGGCGCCTCGGCACCGGAGTCGGGCAGCCAGGTGTGGAAGGGCACGAGCGGGGCCTTGATGGCGAAGGCGACGAAGAAGCCGAGGAACAGCAGCTTCTGCACGCCCGGGTCGATGTCCAGCTGGCGCAGCGCGTCGAAGGCGAAGGTGCCCTCGCCCAGCTGGGAGTTGCTGACCACGTAGAGGCCGATGACCGAGGCGAGCATGACCAGCCCGCCGAGCAGGCTGTAGAGGAAGAACTTCATCGCCGCGTACTGCCGGCGCGGCCCGCCGTAGCTGCCGATCAGGAAGTACATCGGGACCAGCATCGCCTCGAAGAACACGTAGAACAGGAAGACGTCGGTGGCGGCGAAGACCCCGACCATCATCGCCTCGAGGAGCAGCAGCCAGGCGACGTAGGACCGCATCGAGCGGTGCGCCGGCATGGTGTCGGCCCACGAGGCCAGCAGCACGACGGGGACCATCAAGCCGATCAGCAGCAGCATGACCAGGGCGATCCCGTCGACGCCCAGGGCGAAGCTCACCCCGAAGTCGGCGATCCAGGAGACCGAGGTGGCCAGCTGGAAGCGCGGGCCGCCGGTGTCGAACGCGACCGTGGCCAGCACGGCGAGCACGAAGACCACCAGGCTGACGCCGAGGGCCACCTGCTTGGCCAGCACGTCCCGCCCGCGGGGCAGCGCCGCGACGGCGGCACTGCCGACGGCCGGGACGACGATCATGGCCAGCAGCCAGGGGAAGTCGCTCATCCCGCCGTCACCGCCACCAGCGCACCGGCGATGACGACCGCGCCGCCCAGCATGCCCAGCGCGTAGCTGCGCACGAACCCGGTCTGCACACGGCCCAGCCGGGACGACGAACCGCCCAGCGCCGCGGCTGCCCCGTTGACCACACCGTCCACCCCTCGGTTGTCCACGAACACCAGTGCCCGGGTCAGCCACATTCCCGGCCGCATCAGCAGCGACTCGTTGACCACGTCGGCGTACAGCGCCTGCCGGGCGGCCCGCACCACCGGCGAGACGCGCACCGGTGCGATGACCGGTACCTCGCGCCGGCCGACGAACAGCCAGGCGACCAGAGCCCCGAGCGCGACGACCAGGGTCACCAGCACGCTCACCAGCAGCGGGGGCAGCACGTGCTCGGCCGCCTCGGCCTCGGGGCCGAACACCGGCGCGAGCCAGTCGGCCAGCGGGAAGACCCGGACCAGCAGGAACCCGGCGGCCACCGACCCGACGGCCAGCACGATCATCGGGACGGTCATCACGCCGGGCGACTCGTGCGGAGTGGGTGGCGGGTTGCCGTCGACCCCCTCCCAGCGCGGCCGGCCGAAGAAGGTCAGCAGCATCAGCCGGGTCATGTAGAAGGCGGTCAGCCCGGCGCCGAGCACGGCGACCCCGGCCAGCAGCCAGCCGGAGACGCCACCGCGGTCCAGGGCTGCCTCGATGATGGCGTCCTTCGTCCAGTACCCGGACAGCAGCGGGAACCCGATGAGGGCCAGGTAGCCCAGGCCGAAGGTGACGAAGGTGATCTTCATCTTCCCGGCCAGGCCGCCGTACCGGCGCATGTCGGTCTGCTCACCCATGCCGTGCATGACCGAGCCGGCGCCGAGGAACAGCCCGGCCTTGAAGAAGCCGTGGGTGAGCAGGTGCGCGAGCCCGGCGACGTAGCCGACCGGGCCCAGCCCGACGGCCAGGAACATGTAGCCGATCTGGCTCACCGTGGAGTACGCCAGCACCTTCTTGATGTCGTCCTGGGCGCAGCCGGCGATCGCGCCGATCATCAGGGTGATCGCCCCGATGGCCAGGACGACGGTGCGCGCGGTCGGGCTGGCGTCGTAGATCGGGGCGCTGCGGGCGATCAGGTACACCCCGGCGGTGACCATCGTCGCGGCGTGGATGAGCGCCGACACCGGGGTGGGGCCCTCCATGGCGTCGGGCAGCCAGGCCTGCAGCGGGAACTGCCCGGACTTGCCGCAGGCGCCCAGCAGCAGCAGCAGCCCCAGTGCGGTGACGGTGCCGCCGGCCAACAGCCCGACGTTGCCCAGGACGCCGGCGTAGGAGGTGGTGCCCAGCTGGGCGAACATCACGAACACCGCCAGCGCCAGGCCGACGTCGCCGACCCGGTTCATCACGAAGGCCTTCTTGGCCGCGGTGGCCGCGGCCGGGCGGGTGTACCAGAAGGCGATGAGCAGGTAGGAGGCCAGGCCCACGCCCTCCCACCCGACGTAGAGCGCGACGTAGCTGTTGCCCAGGACCAGCAGCAGCATCGCGGCGACGAAGAGGTTGAGGTAGGCGAAGAACCGCCGCCGCGCCGGGTCGTGCGCCATGTAGCCGATCGAGTACACGTGGATCAGCGCGCCGACCCCGGTGATCAGCAGGACGAAGACCGCCGACAGCGGGTCGAACAGCAGGCCGGCGCGGACGTCCAGCGAGCCGGTCTGCAGGAAGGTGAACAGGTCGACGTCCACCGACCGCTCGTCGAGCCCGGCCAGCTGGACGGTGCAGGCCAGCCCGAGCACGAACGCGGCCACCACGGTGCCGGTGCCCAGCAGGTGGCCCCAGCGATCGGTGCGCCGCCCGCCCAGCAGCAGCACCGCGGCGCCGGCCAGCGGCAGCGCGATCAGCAGCCAGGAGGCGCCGAGCAGCCCGGTGGCGGGCAGCGTCTCAGACACGTCGATCGGTCCCCGTCTCGCTCAGTACTTCAGCAGGTTGGCGTCGTCGACGGAGGCCGAGCGGCGGGTCCGGTAGATCGACATGATGATCGCCAGGCCGACGACCACCTCGGCGGCCGCGACGACCATGACGAAGAAGGCGATCAGCTGGCCGTCGAGCGTGCCGGTGGAGCGGGCGAAGGTGACCAGGGTCAGGTTGACCGAGTTCAGCATCAGCTCGACGCACATGAACACCACGATGGCGTTGCGGCGCACGAGCACGCCCACGGCGCCGATGGTGAACAGGACCGCGGCCAGCACCAGGTAGTTGGCGATGCTCATGACGGGTTCCCTCCGCCGTCGCGGCCGGTGCCGTCGAGGGTGCCGAGGGCGGCGTCGGTGCCGCCGCGGTGCGGGATGCCGGCGCGCTCGGCGCCCAGGCTCCCGGCCGGCGGCAGCTCGTCGACGTCCTGGGGCTCCACGCCGGTGGCGTAGCTGGCCGCTGAGGGGCTGCCGTCGGGGAGCCGGCCGGGTGCGGCGATGGAGTTGGCCCGGGCGTAGACGCCGGGGCCGGGCAGGGTCTGGGGGTGTTCGGCGGTGAGGAACCGGGCCCGGGACAGCTCCTTCTGGCTCTGCCGGCTGCCCGGCTCCCGCTCGGTGTGGGCCAGGATCATCGCGCCCACCGCGGCGGTGATGAGCAGCGCGCTGGTGACCTCGAAGGCCAGCAGGTAGCGGGTGAACAGCAGCCGGGCGATCGCGTCGATGTTGCCGTCGGCGGCGTCCCCGCTGCCGCCCTGCACGGCGTCCAGGCCGCGCACCACGGTGCCCTCGGTGGCCCGGGCGATCCCCGCGCCGACCAGCCCGGCGAAGCCGATGCCCAGCACGGTGGCCGCCACCCGCTGTCCCCGCAGCGTCTCGACGACGGAGTCGGAGGTGTCGCGCCCGACGATCATCAGCACGAAGAGGAACAGGATCATGATCGCGCCGGTGTAGACGATGATCTGTACCGCGCCGAGGAACGGCGCGTCCTGGACGACGTAGAACACGCCCAGGGCCAGCATCGTGTTCACCAGGAACAGTGCCGAGTGGACGGCGTTGCGGCTGAACACCATGCCGAGCGCACCGACGACGGCGATCGGCCCGAGCACCCAGAAGGCGACGGCCTCGCCGGTGCCGATCTGCACGCCTGCGTCGGCGGCCGCGGCCATGGAGCTCGCCAGCGTGCTCATGCCCGTTCCCCGATGACCGGTTCGGCGGCGGACCCCGCCTCCGGGGCACGCAGGTAGTAGTCCTTCTCGCTGTCGCCCAGCCGCATCGGGTGCGGCGGGGCCTCCATGCCGGGCAGCAGCGGCGCCATCAGCTGCTCCTTGGTGTAGATCAGCGCCTGCCGGTCGTCGTCGGCCAGCTCGAAGTCGTTGCTCATGGTCAGCGAGCGGGTCGGGCACGCCTCGATGCACAGGCCGCAGAAGATGCAGCGCAGGTAGTTGATCTGGTAGACCGCGCCGTACCGCTCCCCCGGCGAGTACCGGGCCTCCTCGGTGTTGTCCCCGCCCTCGACGTAGATCGCGTCGGCCGGGCAGGCCCAGGCGCACAGCTCGCAGCCCACGCACTTCTCCAGCCCGTCCGGGTGGCGGTTGAGCTGGTGGCGGCCGTGGTAGCGGGGCGCGGTGGGCCGGAAATCCTCCGGGTACTGCTCGGTGACGACCTTCTTGAACATCGTGCCGAAGGTGACCCCGAAGCCCTTGAAGGCATCAAGCATCGTCGCTTCTCCCTGCATCTGCGCCGGACCGGTCCGCTCCGGACCGTGCCCCCGAGGTGGTCAGCTGCCCCAGCGGAGCGGTACCACGGTCGGCACCAGCTGAACCGTCACCCCGACGGCCTGGAGAAGTGCGTCGGCTGCGAACTCTGCGCCTGGGCGTGCCCGGCCGACGCGATCTTCGTCGAGGGTGGGGACAACACCGACGAGGAGCGCTACTCGCCGGGTGAGCGGTACGGGAAGAACTA
>JAOPUQ010000113.1 GCA_025963425.1 Modestobacter sp.
GACGACCTCGTCGCCCTGCCGCACCAGGCCCTCGGCCAGTGGCTCGCGGCGGACGCGGCGGTAGCGCGACCGCGGCCGGCGCACGAGCGCGGCGTCCACCCGGCGCCAGGTCTCGTCGGCGACGAAGGCCAGCCGTCGTCCGGCCAGGCTGACCTGGCGCAGCAGGACGTCGTCGTCGGCCAGCCCGAGAGCCGCGGCGACCGGGGGCTGGGACTGCCGGACGAGGGCGTCGGTGGCCCGCCCGCTGGACCGGCGCAGTGCGTCCCGGACGTCGAGCAGGAAGGCGTAGGCCTCCCCCGCGTCGGCCGGCGGCTCGTCGGCCAGCTGGGCCGCGGCCAGAGCGCGCAGCACCTGCCCCTCCCGCAGCCCGCCGTAGGCCTCCTTGAGGTCCGGCTCGAGCAGGAAGCCCAGCTCCCCGACCTGCCGGCCGCGGCCGCGCCGCAGGTCCCGCAGCTCCGGCAACAGCTTGTAGGCGTGCTGCCGCCAGGAGGCCAGCGTGGCGGCGCGCAGGGTCGCGGCGAGCCCGGCGTCGCCGGCGACCAGCCGGACGTCGAGCAGCCCGAGCCCGGCCTTCACGTCGGTCGAGGCGACGGACACCGCCTCCCCGACGGTGCGCACGGAGTGGTCCAGCCTCAGTCCCGCATCCCAGATCGGGTACCAGAGCGCGTCGGCCAGGGCGCCGATCTCGGCGCGGCCGTCGTGCACCAGGACGAGATCGAGGTCACCGTGCGGCGGCAGCTCCCGGCGTCCGAGGCTGCCCACGGCCACCAGCGCCACCCCCGTGCCGTCCGGAGGCGGGGTGGTGCCCCGGCGCGGCGCCGGCCGCGGCGTGCCGGCCAGCGCCTCGGCCAGCAGACCGGACAGCCAGCCGTCGAGCACCTCCCCGCGCTCGGTGCGGCTCAGGCCCGGCAGGGCGTCGGTGTCGAGCACGGGTACCTCCCCCGGTTCAGGTGGTGCGGTCTCGGTCGGCGCACGGCGAGTGGGTGCGGAAAGGCGTCGGCCGGGACAGCGGGTTGCCCCGCTACCCCGGCCGACGTCGTCAGACGGTGTGCGTCAGAGCGCGTCGGCGCCGCGCTCGCCGGTGCGGACCCGGACGATCTCGTCGATCGTGGTCACCCACACCTTGCCGTCGCCGATCTGGCCGGTGGAGGCCGACTCGACCACGGCGTCGACCACGCGGGCGGCATCGGTCTCGCTGGCGACGACCTCGATGCGCACCTTGGGGACGAAGTCCACCTGGTACTCCGCACCGCGGTAGACCTCGGTGTGCCCACGCTGACGGCCGAAGCCCTGGACCTCCGAGACGGTGAGCCCGGCGATGCCGATCAGCTCGAGGGCGTTCTTGACGTCGTCGAGCTTGAACGGCTTGACGATCGCGGTGACCAGCTTCATGACCGGGTAGCTCCTTCGGTGTTGCGGGCCTCGGCGTGCGCCTGGCCGGCCAGTGTGGCGCCACCGCTTCCGCCCAGGGAGGCGAAGTCGTAGGCGGTCTCAGCGTGCACGACGCTGTCGATGCCGCTGACCTCGTCCTCCTCGGTGATCCGGAAGCCCATGGTCTTCTGGATGAGGAAGCCGATGACGTAGGTCAGGACGAAGGAGTAGACCAGGACGGCGAGCGCCCCGACGACCTGGCGCCACAGCTGGTTCACGCCGCCGCCGTAGAAGAGCCCGTCCACGCCGGCCGACGCCGCCGCGGAGGCGAGGAAGCCGACCGAGATCGTGCCCCAGAGACCACCGACCAGGTGGACGCCCACGACGTCGAGCGAGTCGTCGTAGCCCAGCTTGTACTTCAGGCCCACGGCCAGGGCGCACAGCACCCCGGCGACCAGTCCGACGACGATCGCGCCCAGCGGGGTGACCGAGGAGCAGGACGGGGTGATGGCGACCAGGCCGGCGACGACCCCGGAGGCCGCACCCAGCGAGGTGGCGTGCCCGTCACGGATCTTCTCCGTCAGCAGCCAGCCCAGCGCGGCGGCACCGGTGGCGACCATGGTGGCCACCCAGACCTCGGCGGCCTGGCCGTTGGCCCCCAGGGCCGAACCCGCGTTGAACCCGAACCAGCCGAACCACAGCAGCCCGGCGCCGATCATGACCAGCGGCAGGTTGTGCGGCCGCATGGGGTCACGGCCGAAGCCGCGCCGCTTGCCGAGGACCAGGGCCAGGGCCAGGCCCGCCGCACCGGCGTTGATGTGCACCGCCGTGCCACCGGCGAAGTCGATGGCCAGCAGCTTGTTGGCGATCCAGCCACCGGTCTCGGACTCCGCGCCGTTGAAGGCGAACACCCAGTGAGCCACCGGGAAGTAGACGATCGTCGCCCAGACGCCGGCGAAGACCATCCACGGGCCGAAGCGGGCCCGGTCGGCGATCGCACCGGAGATCAGCGCGACGGTGATGATCGCGAAGACGGCCTGGAAGGCGACGAAGGCCATCGACGGGATGGTGAAGACCAGGCTGGTGGCGGCGAAGCCGTTGTCGATGCCCGACGTCCCCATCAGGCCCTTCAGCCCGAAGAACTCGAACGGGCTGCCGAGGAGGCCTCCGCCCACGTCGTTCCCGAAGGCCATCGAGTAGCCGTAGAGCACCCAGAGCACGCTGATCAGCGCGAGTGCTCCGAAGCTCATCATCATCATGTTCAGCTCGCTCTTGGCGCGGACCATGCCGCCGTAGAAGAGCGCGAGACCCGGGGTCATCAGCAGCACCAGAGCGGCACTGGCCAGGACCCAGGCGGTGTCGCCGGTGTCCACGGCAACCTCCTGAGAAATCGGTGTGGCGGAACCACGCGGTGGGCGGACCCGACCGTCCGCGGCGCGGCGGTCGGGGGTGGCGTCACCGCGGACGGCGACGCGAGGACAACCGTGCCGACACCGTGTTTCGCGACGGGGCGCGGGCGTGTTTCGCAGTGGTGAACTCAGCACCGCGTGTCGGCCCCGCGTGTTCCAGTCCTGTTGCGCCGCCCCACGCCGCCCGGATCCGGTGCTTCCACGGGGGGTCCAGCCGGTGGTGGGGGTGGCAGCCTCGCCGTGACGCTGCCATCCCCGCCGGCCGTCGGTGAGCCACCCGACGCCCCCGGCGCGCGGCCGCGCCCACGGGCACCCCGTGCCCCGGGGGCAGGGGGGCACGGGGGGCTCTCCGGGAGGATGTCCGGGCGGCAGCGCAGGGTCTCTCCGGACGGCGCCTTTTGCGTTACGTTGCGCCGACCTGCCAGCTTCCGCACGGGGGACGCATGACGAGCACGGCCCGGGACGAGGACGAGATCCGATCGCTGGACCCCTTCGTCCGGCAGGTGACCTGGTTGGTCAACGCACTGGGCGGCCGGGACCAGCTCGCGCGGGCATCGGAGAACCGGGTCAGTCCCCGGACGCTGGACAACTGGAGCAACGGCCGGTACCCGCGGCACGCGGTGACCGGTGCCGTGCGGGACCTCGACGCGTGGGCCATGGAACACGTCGAGGGCTACCCCGGGGGAGCCGGCGTCCCCCGGTTGATCGAGACCTGCGGCCGGAGCCAGCCCGAGCGGCCCGGAGCCGGGGACGGATCCGAGCCGGAGCTGTCCGAGCCCGACGCGGACCCGCCGACGCGGCGGTGGCGACCGGCGTGGGCACTGGCGGCCGCGGTCGTCGTCGCGGCGGCCGCCGTGGTCGGCACCGTCGTCGCGCAGCGCCCGGACGACGGCGCAGCGATCACGGTCCCGCTGCCGAGCACCGGCGACGGCACGCTCGTCCCGGAGACCACCGGCAGCATCGGGGCCAACACCTTCGCCGACCCCCGCACCCTCCAGGACAACGCCCAGGGCATCCCGCCGAACACCACCGTGCAGGTGCGCTGCCGCTACTACGCGCCCAGCATTCCCAGCGTGACACCGGACGGGTTCTGGTACCTGATCGACTCGGGTGAGTGGGCCGGGCGCTGGTCGCCGGCCAACTCCTTCATGAACGGTGACGTGCCGGGCGAACCCACCCTGCACAACACCGACTTCGCGGTGCCGGTCTGCAGCTAGGAGCGTGCTAGTCCGCCGCTCCCACGAGCGCCTCGGCGAAGGCCTCCGGCTCGAACGGCGCGAGGTCGTCCGGGCCCTCCCCCAGGCCGATGAGCTTCACCGGGATCCCGAGCTCGCGCTGCACCGAGACGACGATGCCGCCCTTGGCGGTGCCGTCGAGCTTGGTCAGCACGATGCCGGTGACGTGCACGGCCTCGGTGAACACCCGGGCCTGCACGATCCCGTTCTGACCGGTGGTCGCGTCCAGCACCAGCAGCACCTCCCCGA
>JAOPUQ010000118.1 GCA_025963425.1 Modestobacter sp.
ACCACGCTGGTCGGGCAGGCGCACGGCACCGGGCTGTACCGGCTGGCCCGCGCCGACGACGACCGCCCCGTGGTCACCGACCGCGAGGCCAAGTCGGTGTCGGCGGAGGAGACCTTCGCCCGCGACCTCACCGACCCGGCCCGGCTGACCGCCGAGATCGACGCGTTGGCCGCCCGGGTGGGCAGCCGGCTACAGCGGTCGGGCACCTCCGGGCGCACGGTGACCCTCAAGGTCCGCCGCCACGACTTCACCACGCTGACCCGCTCGCAGACCCTCCCCCAGCCCGTCGACGACCCGCGGCAGATCGCCGAGGTGGCCCGCCGGCTGCTCGGCGCGGTCGACCGCTCCGGTGGGCTGCGGTTGCTGGGCGTGGGGGTCTCCGGACTGGCGACCTTCGTGCAGGGCGACCTGTTCGCCGAGCGGGAGGCCGCGGAGGTGGCCTCCGCCGCCGTCGTCGAGGCGCCGGGGGCCGAGCCGGTGCCGGCCGACCCGCGGCCGGGCCCGGCGGTCGTCGCCTGGTACCCCGGTCAGGACGTCGTCCACCCCGAGCTGGGGTCGGGGTGGGTGTGGGGCAGCGGCCTGAACCGGGTCACCGTGCGCTTCGAGGGCCCGCGGACGACGCCCGGGCCGGTGCGCACGCTGGCCGCCGACGACCCCGACCTGCAGCCGGGCGACCCGCCGGACTGGACCGACTGAGCCCTGCGGGTCGCCCGGGGCGGCCACGGCCGGTCGGCGCGGCACACTGCCGCGGTGGCCGGTGAGGACGTCGATGACTGGGTCGACCGGGGCTGCGACCTGGCGAGGCCGGGGACCACGAGCAGGCCGCCCGGTGGTTCCGGCGGGCCGCCGCCGACGCCGGGGACCAGCGCGCCGTCCGGCTGATGCGGGAGTGGGCGGGGACTGAGCCCCGTGGCTCAGGGCGCCCACCAGCCGGCGAAGTGGTGCACCGGCCCGTGCCCGGAGCCCACGCCCAGCGCCGCGCCGCCCTCCAGCGCCGCCTGCAGGTAGTTCCGCGCGCCCTCCACCAGCGGCGCCCAGTCCACGTCTGTGTGCGGCTCGGCCAGCCGGGTCCGGGCGGCGAGCGCGGCGATCGCCGAGGACAGCGTGCAGCCGGTGCCGTGCGTGGACGTGGTGTCCACCCGGGGCCGCCGGGTCTCCAGGACGCCATCCACCGTCACCAGCACGTCGACGCTCTCGTCCCCGCCGAGGTGACCACCCTTGAGCAGCACCGCCCGGGGACCCAGCGCCAGCAGGGCCAGCGCCTGGGGCGCCAGCTCGGCGACCGACGTCGCCGGGTCCACGTCCAGCAACGCCGCGGCCTCCGGCACGTTGGGGGTCAGCAGGTCGGTGACCGGCAGCAGCACCGTGCGGACGGCGTCCACCGCGTCCTCGTCGATGAGCCGGTCACCACTGGTCGCCACCATCACCGGGTCGCACACCACCGGCCCGCCCGGCCGGCCGGCCAGCACCGCGGCGACCTCGCGCACGACGGCCGCGGAGCCGAGCATGCCCAGCTTCGTGGCGTGCACGGTCACGTCGCCCAGCAGCGTGCGCAGCTGGTCGCCGACGAACTCCGCCGGGACGGCGTGCACCCCGGTGACGCCCCGGGTGTTCTGCGCGGTCAGCGCGGTCAGCACCGCGGTGCCGTAGGTGCCCAGTGCGCTGAAGGTCTTCAGGTCCGCCTGGATCCCGGCCCCGCCGCTGGGGTCGCTGCCGGCCACGGTCAGCGCCACCGCCGCGGTCATGAGCGCACCAGCTCGCGGTCCAGCACCGTCCGCAGGGTGCGCGCGGCGGCCGCCGGGTCGGCGGCGGCGCAGATGTCGGAGACCACGCAGACGCCGTCCACCCCGGTCGCCGCCACCGATGCGGCGTTGGCCGCGTGGATGCCGCCGATGGCCACCGACACCAGCCCCGCCGCGCGGGCACCGGCGGCCAGCGCACGGGTGCCCGCCAGGCCCAGCCCCGGGCCGGCGTCGGGCTTGGTGGGGGTGGCCCAGACCGGGCTCAGCCCGACCAGGTCGATCGTGCCCGCCGGCAGCGCGCGCACCGCGGCCAGCCCAGCGGCGTCGCCCACCGAGACCCCGATCAGCGGCCCGGGCCCCAGCAGGGCGCGGACCTCGTCGGCCGGCAGGTCGTCGGCGCCCAGGTGCACGCCGTCCGCGCCGGCCAGCAGGGCGACGTCGACCGCGTCGTTGACGACCAGGCGGACGTCGGGGCGGTCGGCCAGTACCGCCTGCACGGCCCGGGTGAGGGCGAGCAGGTCGCGGCGGCCGGCGGTCTTGTCCCGCACCTGGACGGCGGTCACCCCGCCGGCGACGGCGGCGGCCACCACGTCGGGCACCGACCGCGGTACGCAGAGGGCCGTGTCGGTGACGAGGTACAGCCGCGGGTCGAACGACCTGGTCATGAGGTGCGGACGTCGGCGCCGGCCAGCGAGTCGCCGTCCAGCGCGTCGAGCGCGTCCAGCCACTGGGCGGCGAAGGTGCCCGGTCCGTCGGCGAGGTCCGCGGCGACCTCGGCGGCCAGTGCCACGTGGGCGTGTGCGGCGACGGTGCCGGTGAGCGGGTCGCCGGTGGCCGCGACGTAGGCGGCGACCAGGGCGCCGAGCGCGCACCCGGCCCCGGTGGTGCGGGTCAGCAGCGCCGACCCCCCGCCGATCCGCACGGTGGTGGTGCCGTCGGTGACCAGGTCGACCTCGCCGCTCACGGCGACCACGCCACCGGTGCGCCGGGCGAGCTCCTCCGCCGCGGCCAGCGCGTCGTCCGCGGTGGCGGTGCTGTCCACCCCCCGCCCGCCGGCGCCGGCGCCGGCGACGGCCAGCACCTCCGAGGCGTTGCCGCGCACCACCGTCGGGCGCAGCGCGACCAGCTCGGCGGCCAGGTCGGTGCGGAAGGACAGACCGCCGACGGCCACCGGGTCCAGCACCCAGGGGGTGCCGGCCTCGTTCGCGGCCCGGGCGGCCAGCCGCATCGCCTCGGCGGTGCGGGCGTGCACGGTGCCCACGTTGACCAGCACCGCGGAGGCGACCGCGGCGAACTCGGCGGCCTCCTCCGGGGCGTCGACCATCGCCGGGGCGGCGCCCACGGCCAGCAGCGCGTTCGCTGTGAAGGCCTGGACGACGGTGTTGGTGAGGCAGTGCACCAGGGGTGCGGTGTCGGTGAGCTGCGTGCGAGCGGCACGCAGGGAGGTGGCGTCCACGCCGTGACATCCCTTCGCCAGCGCGAGCTGGAGCAGGTTCGACGGGTGTGCTCTCAGTCCCGGCGGGACACCCCGTGTCGGCCAGCGACGCTACTACCCCTGACGCCGGGCCTCGGGCCCGTCCCCAGCTCATCCGACCGGGTGGCCCGGCGGTCCACAGTTGCGGAACGAGTCCTGTCCACGAGCCGCTGACCTGTGACTCTGTGCCCGACATCCGGCGAGGGAGGGGTTCGCGGACCCGATTGCGCGGTTTTCCTCGCCGTCGGCGGGTTCGGCCCCGCGGGGGCCACAGGCCTGAGCAGCCGGGAGGATGGCCGGGTGACCGACGCACCGGCCCTGCGCACGGCCCGCTTCGCGGAGCTGACCCCTGCCGAGCTCTACGGCATCCTGCGGCTGCGGGTCGACGTGTTCGTCGTGGAGCAGGAGTGCCCGTACCCGGAGCTGGACGGCCGCGACGCCGAACCGGGCACCGTGCACCTGTGGCACGAGGCGCCCGACGGCACGGTGCTGTCGACCATCCGGGTGCTGGAGAACGGCGAGGACCGGGCGATCGGCCGGGTCGCCACCGCGTCGGGCGCCCGCGGACAGGGGCTGTCGGCGGCACTGGTGGAGCTCGGCATCGAGCTGTGCGGCGGGCGGACGATCGACATCGGGGCCCAGGCGTACCTGGAGGGCTGGTACGAGCGGTTCGGCTTCCGGCGCTCCGGCCCCGACTACCTCGAGGACGGCATCCTGCACCTGCCGATGCGCCGGGCCGGTGACGCCCCAGGGTGACAATGCGTGTGCAGCTGATCACCCAAGTGAGTGGGACCCCTTACGCGCAGTCTTCCAGCAGTGACAGTGCGTTCGTAATCTTGGCCGGACCGGGAGCCTCGCAGCAGGCGGTGCCCCACTCCGGACCGGAGACACGATGAGCAGGGCCCCCGCCCATGCCCCACGGCGCAGCACGCGCCGGGGGACCCGGCTGGTGCTCGCCCTCACCCTGCTCGCCGCGCTGATCCTGGCGGCGTCGTTCGTCTGGCGCGCCGCCTACGCCGGCTTCTCCGTCACCACGTACGCGGCGAACGTCCCGGTGTCGACCGCGACGCTGGCCCTGGCCGACGACGACGCCGGCACGGCCTTCTTCGCCGCCACCGACCTGCGCCCGGGGGCGGCCGGCACCCGCTGCCTCGTGGTGACGTCCACCAGCTCGGCGCCGACCACGGTGAAGGTCTACGCCGGCACCCGGACGTCGACGGCCCTGTCCGGCGCGCTGCGGCTGACCGTCGACAGCGGCCCGGGTGGGTGCGCGGGCTTCGTCTCCGGCGGCGGCGCCACGACCAGCACCCTCTCGGCCTTCCCGACCACCTACGCGGCGGGCGTCACCAGCTGGACCACCACCGGCACCCCCGGTGAGACACGCGCCTACCAGGTGACCTACAGCCTGCCGGCGTCCGCGACCTCCGGTCAGAACGGGACGGCGTCGCTGAGCCTCACCTGGGAGGCGCAGTCGTGACCCCGTCCGTCCCCTTCCGGCAGACCTGGGCCGCACTGGCGCTCAGCGCGGCCGCCCGGGTCGCGCTCGGTGTGGGCGCCCTCCTGGTCCTGCTGTCGGTGCTGCCCACGGTGGCCGGCTGGCAGACCAGCGTGGTGATGTCCGGGTCGATGGAGCCGACGCTCTCCCCCGGCGACGTCACGCTGGTCCGCCCGGTCGACGCCGCCGAGCTGCAGACCGGCCAGGTCGTGCTGGTCGACGACCCCGACCGGCCCGCCCGGCTGCGCATGCACCGGGTGGTCGGCATCGAGGACGGCCAACTCCGGCTGCGCGGCGACGCCAACCCCGCCGCCGACTCCTCCCTCGTGGCTCCCGCCGCCGTGCACGGCGTCGGTGCCCTGCGGCTGCCCGGCCTCGGTCTGCCCGCCGTGTGGCTGGCCGAGCACCGCCCGGCACCGCTGGCCGGCACCGTCGGGGTGCTCGCCGCCCTGATCGGCCTGGCGCTGCTGCACCGGGCACCCGGGCGGGACGACGACCGCACGGACGACGACCGCACGGACGGCGAGTCCGCCGCGCAGCGGTCGCGCCGGTCCTCCGGCCGGGCGGCGCGCACGGCGGTGCTGACCGGCGCCGTGCTCGCCCTGGCCGCACCCGTGGCCACCTCCGGCGCGGCGGCCACGTTCACCGCCGTCACCAGCAACCCGACGAGCACCTTCGCCGCGGCCAAGTACTGGACCTGCGCCGCCGCGCTCGGCACCGGTGGGGCCGGGGCGACGGTCTACTACCCGCTGCAGGAGTCCCGGGGCACGACCGCGGCCAACAGCGGGACGGCCGGCTCCGCGGCGAACGGCACCTACAGCGGCAGCGGGGTGACCTACCGGGTCGCGGGCCCGCAGTGCGCCCCGTCGGTCCGCTCGGCGATCACCCTGGACGGGACGGCCGGTCAGGTCTGGTCGAACCAGCAGATGGCCGGCCCGCAGACCTTCTCCGTCCAGGCCTGGTTCACGACCACCACGACCCGCGGCGGCAAGCTGGTCGGGTTCGGCAACGGCGCCGCGGGCGCCGCCTCGAGCCAGTACGACCGGCACGTCTACATGACCAACGCCGGCAAGCTGGTCTTCGGCGTCTACCACGGCACCCACGTCACCATCACCTCGGCCGCGTCCTACAACGACGGCCGGTGGCACCAGGTCATCGCCACGTTCAGCGGCGGCACCGGGATGCGGCTCTACGTGGACGGGGCGCTGGCCGGCACGGCCGGCGCGACGGCCGCGGAGAACACCACCGGCTACTGGCGGGTCGGTTACGACTCGCTCGACGCGGGCTGGGCCGGCGCACCGGCGAGCGGCTGGTTCGCCGGGTCGCTGGCGCACGTCGCGGTCTCCCCGAGCGTGCTGTCGGCCGCCGAGGTGGCCGGCCAGTACGGCGCCGGCCCGCTGACCTGCAGCACCCAGACGGGGCCCAGTGGCGCGGCCGCGCCGCGGTACTGGCCGCTGCAGGAGGCCGGCGGGACGACGGCGGTCAACAACGGCTCGACCGGCACGGTGGCCAACGGCACGTACAGCGCCGGGGGTGTCACGTTCGGGGTGGCCGGACCGTCCTGCGGCCCCGGGCAGAGCGCGGCGATCCGGCTCGACGGCGCCAGCGGCCAGGTCTGGAGCACCCAGGTGGTGGTCAACCCACAGGTGTTCTCCGAGTCGATCTGGTTCGCCACGACGACCACCCGGGGCGGCCGGCTGATCGGCTTCAGCTCCGGCGCGAACGGTGCGTCCTCGGCCCAGTTCGATCGGCACATGTACCTGAACAACGCTGGTCAGGTGTACTTCGGGGTCTACAACGGCGGGATGTTCACCCTCAACAGCTCGGCGTCCTACAACGACGGTGCCTGGCACCTGGCCACGGCGAGCTTCTCGGCCACCACCGGCATGCGGCTGTACGTGGACGGCGCACTTGCCGGGTCGAGCACGGCGACGACGCTCGCGGAGAACACCACCGGGTACTGGCGGATCGGCTACGACCACATCGGGGGCTGGCCGAGCGGGCCGACGAGCGGCTGGTTCGCCGGGTCGCTGGCCCAGGCCAGCGTCTACGACCGGGTGCTGAGCGCGGCGGAGGTCACGGCGCTGTACTCCGCCGGCAGCTGAGCCGCCCGGTCAGTCGCCGGTCAGTGACGTGGCCGGCAACCAGTCGGCGTCGAGCAGCTCGGCGACCTGCTGCAGCCCGGCGGTGTCGCCCCCGGCCGTCGAACCGGTGACCGCCAGCCGCTCCACCATCACCCGGGCCACCTGCTCCTCCACCGTGTCGGCCGCGTAGGCGATCCGCCAGGGGGAGACCTGGTGGTCCCGGTGCGTGCGCCCGGTGACCTGCCGGGCGGCGATGCCGGAGAAGCGCGGCTGGTGGAACAAACCCACCCGGGGCGTGGTGGACGCCGTCCGCCCCCCGGGCAGCCGCTCGCCGGCGTGCAGGCTGATCGAGGCGGTCACGGTGAAGACGCAGACCTGTGCGTCACCGGTCTGGAAGCGCAGCCGTTCGGCCTCCACGTCGAACCGGTCCCGGCCGTAGATGCCGGCCACCGCGATGCCGCCGGCCAGCAGCGCCTCCCGGATCGGGTCCGCCGCGGTCTCCACGAACTCCACCGACACGGCCACCTGCCGGTCGGCCTCCACCTGGGCCTTCACCCAGTCGACGGTGGCGGCGGCGCGGATCAGCCCGGCCTTCTGCCGGAAGCGCAGCAGTGCCGCGCGGCCCCGGGCGGTCTCCCGCTTGCGCCGGGCCAGCTGCATCTCGGCCCGGAACTCCGACCACTCGGCCTCGTACTGCGCGCGCTCCGCCGGGGTCAGCAGCACCGGGGTGCCGGTCACCGACACCGGTCCCCAGGGCGCCGCGCGGTGCAGGGTCGCGGGCGGGTCGCTGTCGGTCAGCCATCCGCGCAACCGGGCCAGGTCGGCCCGTCGCTCGCCGGCGTCCTCGGTCCACTCCCAGCCGTAGCGGCCACGTTCCACGTGGAACCCGTGGGCGGCCAGCCGGCTCGGCAGATCCGACCAGGCGCGCAGCGGCTCCTCGTGGACCGCGGCGAAGTGCGGCGCCAGGTAGGGCAGCTCCAGCGGGCTGTGCGCGGGCGTGGCGGTGGCGAGCAGCACGAACGGCGCGTCCTTCACCCGGCCGGCGCCGGAGACCGCCTTCCAGTTCTTCCACCGCTGCGTCGTGGTGTGCCGCACCATGTGCGCCTCGTCGGCGATGACCACGTCGAAGCGGCGACCGGCGACCTTGCCCAGCCGGTCCCAGGTGGTCACGCACCAGCGCAGCCCGCCGTCGCCGAACGCGGCGATCGACCGCGTCCAGTGCGGCACGGTGATCGCGGCGGGCCGGTCGGCGACCACCAGCACCGTGCGCACCGGGCGTGCGCCGTCCGCGCGCCGCGCGGCGATCTGCTGCACCGCCAGGACGGCGGTTCCGGTCTTGCCCACGCCGGGGTCGTCGCCGAGGAGGAACATCCGGCTGCCGGCCGCGGCGGAGGCGGCGATCGCGGCGGCACCCGAGCGCTGCTCGGCCCGCGGCTGCATCGGCTGACATGCCGGGAGCGGGCGGGGCTCCGCGTTGAGCTCGTCTTCGATGAAGCGCTCGAAGGTGTAGGGCGCGGAGTCGTAACCGGCCAGCTCGGGGGGCAGCTCGGCGCCCACGTACACGGTCGCCTGCAGGCCCGCGTGCCAGCCGGCGCCCGGCGCCGGGGCGCGGAAGGGGACGGCGAGCACCCAGACCCGCTCCCCCGGTCCGGCGACCGGCACCTCGGGCGGAGCCGCCCGACCGCGGGTCGCGCGCGGCCCCGGGGGCGCCTTCTTCGCCGCGGTCACCTTCGTGGCGGGGGCGGCCTTCTTCGCCGCGGTCGCCTTCGTGGCGGTGGGCCGCTGCGACGCGGCCGCCGGTCGACGGGCAGACGGACGGGCGCGGCGTCGTCCGGGCACGCGGCAGCTCCTCGCTGGTCGATCGGGGGAGGTCGCGGCCGACGCTAGCCGGGCGGGGTGACGTTCCGCGGTCACGTGCGCCGTGGCCGGGTGTGTCGCAGCGGGTGGCCGGGAGCCGATCCGCAGCGGGCCGCGGCGCCCACCGCCGTGTGCGGCCCCCGGCGGGACCATCGGGCCGCGGCCTCTGATGGGATCACGGCATGACCGAGGCGATCCGGCTGGCGGCCCGCACGCTCGGCGACTCCGGGCCGCGGGTGGTGTTCGTGCACGGCCTGTTCGGCCAGGGCCGCAACTGGACGACGATCGCCCGCCGGCTGGCCGAGGACGGCCACCGGGTGACCCTGCTCGACCTGCCCAACCACGGCCACTCGCCGTGGACCGACCGGGTCGACTACCTGGACATGGCCGAGCTGGTCGCCGCGGAGCTCGCCACCTTCGGCGAGCCGGTCACCCTGGTCGGGCACTCGATGGGCGGCAAGGTGGCCATGCAGCTGGCGCTGCGCCACCCCGAGCTGCTGCGGGCGCTCGTCGTCGTCGACATCGCCCCCACCGACTA
>JAOPUQ010000125.1 GCA_025963425.1 Modestobacter sp.
CCTCTTCCGGCCTGTCCGCGCCTCTGGCCCCCTTCCGGCCGGGAGGGGCCCATCGGCGCGCGGGTCGGTCAGCCGCCCTTGAGCAGCTCCTCGAACGAGGCCGTGCCGGCGAACGGATCGCTCGGCCCGGTGGCGGCCGGCCGGCCGGTGACCAGGTCGGCGAGCTCGCCGGCCGCCCGGTCGATACGGCTGGCCAGCGCGCTCGTGGTGCCGCCGCCGGCCCAGTCCTCCGCCGCGGCGAACACGCCGGTGGGGACGGCGACCGACCGCAGGTAGGCGAACAGTGGCCGCATCGCGAACTCCACGGCGAGGGAGTGCCGCGCCGTCCCGGCGGTCGCGCCGAGCAGCACCGGCTTCCCGACGAGGGCGTCCTTGTCCAGGACGTCGAAGAACGTCTTGAACAGGCCGCTGTAGGAGGCCGAGAAGATCGGTGTCACCGCGATCAGGCCGTCCGCGCCGACCACCGTGTCCACGGCCGCCCGCAGCGACTCGTTCGGAAAGCCGGTGACCAGGTTGTCCGCGAGGTCGCGGGCGTGCGCCCGCAGCTCGACCACCTCGACGGTGGCATCGTCCCCGCGGGCGCGCAGCGCCGCCACGGTGGCGGTGGTCAGCCGGTCGGCGAGCAGCCGGGTGGACGACGGGTTGCTCAGCCCGCCGCTGACCACGGCGAGGGTCCGGGTGGTCATCGGGGCTGCACCTCCTCGGCCACCTTTCCGGTCACGTCGTCGGCCGGGGCGTGGACGGTGACGTCGTGGGTGCCGCCGGCGGCGGCGACCAGCGAGGCATGGGTCGGGGCGTCGGGGACGTGGGCGGGCTTGAGCGCGGCGAACTCCCGGCGGAGGACGGGCACGACCTCCTCGCCGAGCAGGTCCAGCTGCTCGAGCACGGTCTTCAGCGGCAGGCCGGCGTGGTCGATGAGGAACAGCTGGCGCTGGTAGTCACCGACGTAGTCGCGGAAGCCGAGGGTGCGCTCGATGACCTGTTCGGGGCTGCCGACGGTCAGCGGGGTCTGCCGGGTGAACTCCTCCAGCGACGGGCCGTGGCCGTAGACCGGGGCGACGTCGAAGTAGGGCCGGAACTCCCGGACGGCGTCCTGGCTGTTCCTCCATATGAACACCTGGCCACCCAGCCCGACGATCGCTCATTCCCGGTGGGTGCGACTCCTGGAGGTGACCATCGGGGCAGGCGAGGAGCGACATCCGCCAACCCCCGGGGCGGCGACCGCGATCCGACCACCATCCCGGTCGCCCGGCAGGCACCGGGATCAGCCGGCGGTTCGCCCGTGGCGATCCCGGGCCTTGAGCCGCACCGTGGGCAGCGCCGGCGCCGGCAGCGGCTCGGCACTGCAGCCAGCCACCCGACCGAACCGCCGTCCGGCCATCCAGTCCTCGCGGGCCTGCACGATCTCCTCGTGGGAGCGGCCGACGAAGTTCCACCACATCACCAGGTCCTCCTCGAACGGCTCACCGCCGAGCAGGGCGACCCGGGCCTCACCTGGGGCCTCGACCGTCAGTTCCGACCGGCCCGGCGCCAGGTACAGCAGTGATCCCGGGGCCACGGTCGTGCCGGCGACGTCCACGGCGTTGGACATCGTCAGGACCCCGTACTCGAACGCCGGGTTCAGGGCCAGCCGGTGTGCGCCCGGTCCCGGCAGCACCATCTCGACCGCGACCAGCGATGTGTGCACCCCCGCCGGAGACTCCGCGGAGCCGAACCGTCCGGCGAGGACGGTGATGGTGGCATCACCGTCGCGCAGGACCGGCAGCTCGGTGTGGTGCTCGAATCGGGGCTCACCGTGGCGCGCCCCCTCCGGTAGCGCCACCCACAACTGCAGCCCGTGCATACCCGGCGGGTGCTCCGTCGGAGACATCTCAGAGTGCGCGATGCCGTGGCCCGCGCTCATCAGGTTCAGCTGCCCCGGCCGGATCGGCTGATCGCTGCCCAGGCTGTCCCGGTGCACGATCTCGCCGTCCACCAACCAGGTGATCGTCTGCAGGCCGGTGTGCGGGTGCGGCGGCACCTGCATCCCGGGGCGGCCACTCACGTCCTCGGGACCGAAGTGGTCCACGAAGCACCATGCTGCCACCATCCGGAGCTGTCGCTGAGGTAGCAAACGGCGGACAGTGGTGTAGCGCCCCAGCGGCACGTCGTGTCCGGGCAGCAGCACGCTCTCCGGCTCCGGCGCGGTCGCGACCGTCCCGCCGTACAGCTGGTCCTCCATCCAGACCACACCCTCTCTCATCGACTCGTCTCGCGTGTCGTTGTGCACGTGCGTTGCACCAGCGTGCTGAGCCGGATCCCTTCACCATCTGAGCGGGCCGGCGCGGGCGAACAACCTGCCCGCCGGTGCGGCCTCTCCGGGATCACCGCCGAACTCGGCTCCGTACAGCCCGACCCGCTCCAGTCGCCTCCGTGGTCAGCCCTGGGACAGCCAGGGATACCTGGCGCTGTCCCGGCCGGCGTAGTCGGGATCGAGGTAGATGAAGCAGCGTTGGATGAGGAAGTCCCGGATTTCGAGGACGTCGCACCACCTGCCCGCGCCCCATTCGGGGATGCCGGCCCGCCACGGCCCGTCCTGGTGCTCCCCGTGGCTGGTGCCCTCGACGACGAGGAGGTCGGAGCCGGAGAAGATCCAGGTGAACTCGCTGTAGTGATGCTGGATCGACTTCAGCGTGCCGCCGATGTCGGTGAACAGCTGACCGACCTGCTCCTTGCCGGTGGCCAGGCCCCACTTGGGGAACATGACCTGGGCGTCTTCGGCGAACAGATCGAGGATGCTGCCGCCGGTCGAGGTGGTACCGGCGTTGTCGAAGGCCTTGAGGTACTCGAGTGCGACGGACTTGCGCTGTTCGTCCGTCATCGTCTGCGTCGCGACCGCCATGTCGGGGACTCCTCGTCTCGAAGGTGCGGGATCAGGCCGGGGTGAGCTGGGTGGACGGTTCGCGCGCCGGTTCCTGGTCCGCGGCCTGGGCAGCCCGGTGGGCGAAGGCGATGATCGGGCCGAGAGTCGCGCCGCCGGCCCAGTACGCCTGGGCCGATGGGGAGGCGACGCAGTTGCCGACGCCGTAGAGGCCCGGGATGGGCGTCCCGGTGTCGTCGAGGACCTGGGCCTCGGTGTTCGTGCGCGGGCCGCCCT
>JAOPUQ010000127.1 GCA_025963425.1 Modestobacter sp.
CCGCCCGTCCACCCGACGCACCTCCTCCGCGTCGGCGCCCAGGATCAGCCTGACCCCACGCCGCTCGAACTCGGCGGCCGCCAGCCCGGCCAGTTCACCGTCGACGGCCGGCAGCAGGCGATCGGAACGGCTGATGAGCGTCGCCGGGATGCCGAGCGCGGTCAGCACCGTGGCGAACTCGACCCCGATCGGCCCGCCGCCGACGATGACGATGTCCTTCGGCACCGTCCGGAGCGAGTAGACCTGGTCGGAGTCGTAGACGTCGGGATCGTCGAATGGAACGCCCGCGTGGTGCGTCGGGCGCGAACCCGTCGCCACCAGGACCGCACGCGCCGCCAGCCGGTGCTCCACGCCGTCCGGCGAGGTGACGCGGACGGTCCGGTCCCGCCCGAGGTGGGCGGTGCCCTGGAGATAGGCGATGCCGCGGGCGGCGAGCCGGTGCCTGACGGCCTCCTGCAGGACGTCACGCACCCGCTCGACCCTGGCCCGGAGGATCGGCAGGACCTCGTCCAGCGGCACCGCCGCCCGGACGCCGTAGACCTCCTCCTGGCGATAGCCGGTGAGGTACACGGCTGCCTCGCGCAGCGACTTGGTGGGCGCGCCGCCGGTGGTCGTGACCACACCGCCGGGCTTGCTCTGCTCGACGACCAGCGCCCGGCGGCCGAAGGAGGCCGCGAGCTCGGCCGCCACCTCCCCCGCCGGGCCGGCGCCGATCACCACCAGGTCGTAGACCTCGTCCATGGCTGAACGCTCCGGTCTTTGCGGGTCGAGGTCGGTGAGCCCCTGCAGGTCAGCGGCCCGCACTCAGCATGCGGTGAAGTCGGCGATCAGCGCGGCCATCTCCTCCGGTCGCTCGAGGAGGAACAGGTGGCCGCCCGGTACGACCTCCAGCCGGGCGTGCGGGATCAGCCGGCTGAGGATCCGCCCGTTCACCGGCGGCACGATGGGGTCGTCGTCGCCGACGAGGACGAGGGTGGGCTGCCGGAGTCGCCGCAGCCACGGCAGCCCGGTCCAGAAGCTGATCGCGTAGAGCTGGTCGGCGTAGCCGCGCAGCGTGGGTGCCGCGATGAACCGGGCGGTCGACCCGTGCAGCAGCGCGTCGGGGTCCTGCCGGGCGGTGCCTCCGTAGAGGCCTCCGGCCACCTGCCGGTAGTGGTCGAGCGACCGGTAACGGCGCGGCGTCGCCAGGTTGACGAGCGCGCGCGGCGACCCCGGCACGCCGCCGAGCAGGGGCGCACCGGCGCCGGTGGCGGCGAGGATCAGCCGCCGCACCAGATCGGGCGCCTGGTGCGCCAGCTGCTGGGCGAGGACGCCGCCGAAGGACGTGCCCAGCACGTCGAGCCGGTCGTAGCCGAGGACGTCGAGGGCCCGTTCCACGGTGCGGGCCAGGCCCGGCATGCGGCGCGGCCGGCGGTAGCGGGTGGACTCGCCGGTGCCGGGGGCATCCAGGGCAATGGTCTGCACACCACGGCTGTTCAGCGGGCGTTCCAGGGGCAGCGACAGCTCCAGGCTCGCGCCGATGCCGGTGAGCAGCAGCAGCGGGCGGCCGCTCCCCCGCACCGACGTCCGCAGCCGCACCCCGTCGACGTCGACGAACCGGATCCTCCGCGGGGACTCAGGTGAAGGCGCCGACACCGGTGATGTCCTTGCCGACGATGAGCGTCTGGATGGTCTCGGTGCCCTCGTAGGTGTGCAGCGCCTCGATGTCGGCCATGTGCCGGATCACGTGGTGGTCGAGCAGGATGCCGTTGCCGCCGAGCAGGTCACGGGCCTCGGCGATCACCTGGCGGGCCGTGCGGGTGTTGTGCATCTTGGCCAGCGCCGCGATCGTGTCGGTGAACCGGCCCTCCTCGATCAGCCGGCCCAGCCGCAGGCAGTACAGCTGCATCGCGCAGACCTCGGCGAGCATCCGGACCAGCCGTTCCTGCACGATCTGGAAGCTGGTCAAGGGCCGGCCGAACTGGAAGCGCTCGGATGCGTAGGCCGCGGCGATCTCGTACGCGGCCGTGGCGTGCCCCAGCGCGGCCCAGGCGACCGCGTTGCGGGTGCCGGCCAGCACCCGGCCGGCGTCCTTGAAGGTGCGGGCGCCCGGCAGCCGGCCGGCCTCGGGCACCCGGACGCCGGTCAGTGTGATCTCGGCCTGCCACACCGACCGCAGGGATCCCTTCCCGTCGATTCGCCGGGCCACGTAGCCCGGGGTGCCCTTCTCGACGAGGAACCCCTTGACCTGCCCATCGGCGACGTCCCGGGCCCAGACGACGATCACGTCGGCGAGCGTGCCGTTGCCGATCCACTTCTTCTGCCCGTCGAGCACCCAGGAGTCCCCGTCCCGGCGGGCCGCGGTCTCCAGCGCGATCGAGTCCGAGCCGTGCAGCGGCTCGGTGAGCGCGAACGCGCCCAGGGTGTCCAGCGCGGCCATCCCGGGCAGCCAGCGCTGCTTCTGCTCCTCCGAGCCGAGCATCGCGATCGACTGCATGGCCAGCCCGGCCTGCACGCCGAGGAACGTGCCCAGGCTCCCGTCGCCTCGGTTGAGCTCCATGTGCACCAGGCCGGTCGCGATCGGGCTCATCGGCGGGCAGCCGTAGCCGCGAATGCCGTCGCCGACGATGCCCAGGCTGGCCATGCTCTTGATCAGCGGCCATGGGAACTCGGCCCGCTCCCAGTAGTCGTTGATCACCGGCAGCACCTCGTCGTCGACGAACTGCCGGGTTCGGGCCAGGTAGCTCAGCTCCTCCCGGGTGAGCTGGTCGGCGATGCGGAAGTAGTCGGTGCCCAGCGAACGGCCGATGGTCTCGTGCACGGGTCGCCTCCTGGTTCCTCAGTGATCGAACACGTAGGTGCCGGGCGCGTCGACCAGTGGCGTGAGACCACCGCCGCCGAGCTCGTCGGGGGCCGGCTTGGTCGGGCCGCCGTGGTCGGTGAGCCAGGTGACGAGGTCCGGCCACCAGCTGCCGGCATGGGTCTCCGCGCCGGCCAGCCACTCGGCCGGGTCGGCCGGGCTGGCCTTGTTGGTCTGGTAGCTCGCCTTGGGATTGCCGGGCGGGTTGACCAGGGCGGCGATGTGCCCGCTGGTGGAGAGCACGAACCGGCTGGTCCCGCCGAGCAGCTGCGCGCTGCGGTAGCAGTTCTCCCACGGGGTGAGGTGGTCGGCGATGCCGGCCACCGCGTAGGCGTCGACGTCGACCGCGGACAGGTCGACCGGCACCCCGAGCGCGGTCGCGGCGCCCGGTTCGACCAGCCGGTTGTCCATCGCCAGTTCGATGAAGTCGGCGTGCAGCCGCGCCGGCATGCGTGTGGTGTCGCTGTTCCAGAAGAGCACGTCGAACGCCGGCGGCTTGCGGCCGAGCAGGTAGTTGTTCACCCAGTAGTTCCAGATCAGGTCGCCGGGCCGCAGCCAGGCGAAGACCTCGGCCAGGGCACGGCCGTCGAGGTAGCCCCGACGCCGCGACGCCGCCGTCGCCAGGCTCGCGAGCCGCCGGCTAGTGAGCGCCCCCGGGGTGCCGGCGTGGTAGTTGTCCAGCACCGTGACCGCGAGGGCGAACGCGGCCAGCCGGTCCAGCTGCCCCACCCCGGCCAGGTACCCGGCCACCAGGCTGGCGATGGTGCCGCCGGAGCACATGCCGAGCACCACCGCGCGGTGCGTCCGGCAGATCCGCTCGACGGCGTCGAGCGCCTCGATCACGGCCCGCACGTAGGTGTCGAGGCCCCACCCCGAGTGCTCCGCGTGCGGGTTGCGCCACGACATGATGAAGACCTGCTGACCGGAGCCGACGAGGTGCTCGACGAGGCTTCGACCGGGGGCGAGGTCCACCGCGTAGAACTTGTTGATCGTCGGCGGCACGATCACCAGCGGGACCTCGCGGACCGTCGGCGTCGACGGCCGATACTGGATGAGCTCGAACAGCTCGGTGCGCAGCACCACGGATCCGGGCGTGGCGGCGATGTTGCCCCCCACCTCGAACCCCGACGTGTCCACCATGGCCGGTACTCGGGGCGGGGCGGCCATGTCGCGGACGAAGTTGGCCGCCCCGCGCGCCACGTTCAACCCGGCGGTGTCGATCACGGCCTTGGCGGACGCGGGGTTGACCAGGGGGACGTTGCTGGGGGCGGCCGCTTCCATGAGGTTCTCGGTGAGGAAGCGCACGCGCCGGTCGTCCCGCCAGTCGAGGTCCGCATCGGCGACCAGCTGCTGGAGCGTGTCGGCGCCGGCGAGGTAGGCCTGCACGAGGCGGCGCAGCAGCGGGTTGTCCGTCCACGCCGGGTCGGTGAACCGCCGGTCCCGGCGGGACGGCGCCACCGTCGACGTGCCCGCGCCGACCCGCGCCAGCTCACCGACGAGGTGGCCCAGCCGGC
>JAOPUQ010000134.1 GCA_025963425.1 Modestobacter sp.
GAGACGGCGCCGGCAACTGCGTAGGAGCCGGTCTGCTGCTGCACCATGAGCAGCAGCGCGAGCGGCACCATGGCGGAGGGCAGTCGTCCGGCGAACCCGGCGAGCAGGAGCACCGGGGCGGACGGCAGCCGCCACACGGTGAGGTACGAGCGCATGAGGAACTCACTTCAGGACGTACGAGACAGGGAATCGTAGGCGGCCAACGGCAGTTGACCACCTACATTCCGAAGGCTACACGAATCAGTAGGGAGTCACATGGACTACGACACCTACGGGTCGAACGCTGTCGAGCTGGCCATCGACCTGGCCAACTGCGACCGCGCGGACCCGGCGTGGGTGCGGGCGTTCCTGAACTCCCACGACGAGTGGTTCACCGAGGGGACGGCGCTGCAGCTCACCGACGGTGAGGTCGCCCAGGTGGACGAGACCGCGGAGCTCATCCGCGCGGTCGCGCTGGCCGACTCCGAGGTAGCGGTCAAGGAGCGGCTGAACGCCCTGCTGGCACTGGCCTCCCCCCGGCCGTACGCCACCGACCACGACGGCGAGCTGCACCTGCACTACGCCCGCCCGGACGCCGGGGCGCTGGAGCAGCTGACGACCACGGTGGCCATGGGCCTGTCCCAGGTGGTCGTGCAGCACGGCTGGCAGCGGCTGGGCGTCTGCTCGGCCGAGGGCTGCGGCAACGTCTACGTCGACACCTCGCGCAATGCGAGCCGCCGGTACTGCTCGAACACCTGCGCCAGCCGGTCGACGGTGGCCGCCTACCGCGCCCGCCAGCGCGCCTGACCCCCGTCCGGGTGGAGTCCCGGGGCGTGGGATCCGGAGGCCGTCGACTCCACTAGCGTCCCGGTCCGTGCCTTCACCGCTGCGCTGGGACGCCCGGCTGCTGACCCGCGTGGGTGAGCTGCCCACGACCCGGGCGGACGGGTGGTTGCGCCGGCTGTCGACGTTCGCCAACCACGGGAAGCTCTGGCTGGTCCTGGGCCTGCTGATCGGCGTGCAGCGCGGGCAGCCGCGGCGGGCCGCGGTGCGGGGCGTCGGCTCGATGGCGGTGTCGAGCGCGCTGGTGAACGTCGTCCTCAAGCGGATCTTCGGCCGGGTGCGGCCGGACCTGGCGCAGATGTCGAGCGCACGGGCGCTCCGCCGGTCGCCGCACACGCTGTCGTTCCCCAGCGGGCACTCGGCGTCGGCGGCGGCGTTCGCCACCGGGGTGGCGCTGGAGAGTCCGGTCGCCGGCGCGCTGGTGGCGCCGATCGCACTGGGCGTCGGGTACTCCCGGGTGCACGTGGGCGTGCACTACCCGGGGGACGTGGTGGCCGGGATGGCGGTCGGCAGCGCGGTGGCGATGGCCACGCAGCACTGGTGGCGGGTGCGGCCGACGACGCCGGCCCGGGTGCGGACGTCGTTCGCCGCGCCGGCGCTCCCCGAGGGCGAGGGGCTGGTGATCGCGGTGAACCCGCGGTCCGGGCGGGAGGCCTACGACCCGGCGGCGGACATCGCCGAGCTGCTGCCGCGGGCCGAGGTGCTGGAGCTGAGCGAGGAGGCGGGCGTCGCCGAGTTGTTGGGCGAGGCGGCGCGGTCGGGCCGGGCGAAGGCGCTCGGCGTGGCGGGCGGGGACGGCAGCGTGGCCGCGGCGGCTGCGGTGGCACTGGAGTTCGGGCTGCCGTTGGCGGTGATCCCGGCGGGAACGCTGAACCACTTCGCCCGGGACGTGGGGGTGGCGACGCCGCCGGAGGCGGTGGCCGCGGTGGAGGCGGGGGCCGCGGTGCGGGTGGACGTGGCCGACGTCAACGGGACGCCGTTCCTGAACACGGCGAGCATCGGCAGCTATCCGGAGATGGTGCGGAGGCGCGACCGGCTGTCCGGGCGGATGGGCAAGTGGGTGGCGCTGACGGTGGCGGCCGCGCAGGTGCTGCGGCACGGGTCGCCGGTGGACGTGGAGCTCAACGGGCAGCGGGTGCTCGCCTGGATCGTGTTCGTGGGCAACGGCAGCTACCTGCCGCGCGGGCTGTCGCCGGCGTGGCGGCCGCGGCTGGAGGACGGGGTGCTGGATGTGCAGTACCTGCGCGCGGATCTGCGGTTCGGCCGGACCCGGGCGGTGCTGGCCACGTTGCTGGGGGTCAGTGAGCACAGCCGCAGCTACCGGGACTTCCAGGTGCCGGAGCTCCGGGTCCGGTTGCTGAACGGACCGCAGCAGGTGGCCTACGACGGCGAGACCGGGGAGACGACGACGGAGTTCGTGTTCCGCAAGCGCGAGCAGCTGACGGTGTACGCGCAGCGCTGAGGCTGTCCACAGGGTGACCCGTCCAGGCCGGGCGACGGGGCGCTGACCTGCGTAGTCTGCTCGTCCACGGACGGCCGGGGCGATGGGAGGACGACGGATGCGGCTCGCGCAGGTGGCTGCTGGCGTGCTCGTCGGAGTGGCCGTGCTGGCGGGCTGCTCGAGCAAGGAGCCGGCCAACGACACCCTGCCGACGCCGTCGGCCACGTCGGCCGAGGCGAGCGAGACGTTGCCACCGCTGGGGCCGGCGGACTTCCCGATGCCGGCGGAGGCGCGGGAGAAGACGCCCGCAGGGGCCGAGGCATTCCTTCGCTATTACATCGACATCTACAACCGCGCACAGCAGCAGCTGGACGCGGGACCCCTCCGTGATCTAAGCCAAAACTGCGAGACTTGCAATGCGCTCGCAACCGATATCGAGAACGATAAATTGGCAAATTACGCGTACGAAGGTGGCGCTGTAAGTATCGACACACTCTCCACGCCATCCTTAAAGAAAAGTTCGGCA
>JAOPUQ010000185.1 GCA_025963425.1 Modestobacter sp.
CTACCGCTCGCTCGACGAGGGCCAGCGCATCTCGTTCGACGTCGAGCAGGGCCAGAAGGGCCCGCAGGCCGCGAACGTCCAGCCGGTCTGATCTCCAGATCGGTCGGCTGATCTCAGCCACCTGACCAACGACAGCGCCCCCGCCCGGGAAACCGGGCGGGGGCGCTGTTGCGTTGCCAGGACGGCTCAGCGGGCCCGGGGGACGTAGCCGCCGATGAGCGCCGACATCAGCAACGCCCCGTCGTCGGGCCCCAGCGCCGTCGCGGCATCGGAGAGAGCCTGCCAGCGGGCCCGCTCCACCTCGGTCAGCGCGCCGGAGGACCGGGCGGCCAGCTGCTCGAGCAGTCGCTCCCACTCCCCCTGGGGCGTCGGCCAGAGCCCGGTGAGCCGGCGCGCCTCGGCCGAGGCCCCGGTGAACCGCACGATCTCACCGGCGTGGTTGGTCAGCGCCGTCAGGTAGCCGGCGCTGACCAGCGCGTTGGCCGCCGACACCACCTCGGGCTTGGCCAGTCCGCTGGCCGGGACCACCGCGCCCAGGTAGGGCGCACTCCCGTGCGGCGGTTCGTCGAGCAGTCGGACGATCGCCCGCAGCACAGGCAGGTCGCGGGTGAACCACACATCGGGCAGCGGTTGCTCCGCGGTCATGACGTCCTCTCGATCGGGCCGGGGGACGAGCCCCAGCCCGTCCACGGTACGAGGCGCCCGGCGTGGCCCGTCGCGCAGGACGGCCGGCCACGGGGACTTCCGTTAGCGCGGCGAACGTAATCACCGGATGTTCACCGCCGCGCGCACAGGGCACTGTCAGGATCGAGGGGTCCGGCGTCCGACCGGGCGCCCCGTGGCCGCCGAGGAGACCCCGTGTCCCCACGCAGCACCCGCTACCACGCGCTCACCGGCCTCGCCGTGACCGCGCTCACCGCCGGTGGCCTGGCCGCCGGCACCCTCACCGCCGGCCCGGCCGCCGCCGTCGGTGCCCCCAGCCCGCGCAACGCGGCGGGGGCGACGGCACCACCGCCCCCGCCGTCGGTGGACCCACTCCCCTGCGAGACGCCTGCCCGGCCGATCGGCTCGGTGCAGGGTCCCGGCGCCGACAGCCCACTGGACGGGCAGGTGGTCGTCGTGGCCGGCACCGTCGTCGGAGACCTCCAGCAGGGCGGGTTCGACGGCGTCTTCGTCCAGGACGGTGGGGACGGCGACGCGGTCACCTCCGACGGCGTCTTCGCCTTCGGTGCCGCGGGCGCCCTCGACCTGGGCGACCAGGTCGTGGTCCGCGGCACGGTCGACGAGTACAACGGCCTGACCGAGCTGACGGGCGTCACGGTGACCGAGTGCGGAACCGCGCCGCTGCCCGCCGCCGCGGTACTCCCGCCGTCCTCGACCGACACCGGGCGCGAGTCGCTGGAGGGGATGCTCGTCGCGCCCGCCGAGGACCTGACCGTCACCGACGTCTACGACCTCAACCGCTACGGGGAGGTGCTGCTGTCCTCCGGCGGCCGGCTCCTCACCCCCACCGAGGTCGCCGACCCCGGCCCCGCGGCACATCAGGTGGCCGTGGACAACGCCGCGCGCTCGATCCTGCTCGACGACGGCCGGACCGCCACCCTCTCCACGACGGCCGGCGGCCCGCCGCCGTACCTGACCGTCGAGGACCCGGTGCGGGTCGGTGACACCGCCGTGCTCGGTCAGCCGGTGGTGCTCACCTACGGCTTCGGCTCCTGGCTGCTGGAGCCGGCCGACGGCACGGCCGACGGGACGACGTTCACCGCCACGAACCCGCGGCCGGCCACCCCGCCGACCGTCGGCGGGGACCTGCGGGTCGCCGACTTCAACGTGCTCAACTACTTCGTCGACTTCCCCAGCCAGTTCGGGAACGACGCCCGGGGCGCCACGAACCCCGCTGAGCTCGCCCAGCAGCAGACGAAGATCGTCCACGCCCTGGCCGCGCTGGACGCCGACGTCCTCTCGCTGCACGAGATCGAGAACTCCGCGGTGCTGACCCCCGACACCCCCTACCGCGCCGTGGAGACGCTCCTCGCGGCGTTGGCGGCCGAGACGGGGCACACCTGGGCCCATGTCCAGGCCCACGAGGACAGCGACGTGATCACCAATGCGATGGTCTACCGGCCCGACGTGGTCACCCCGGTCGGCGGGCCCTCGGTCCCGGCGGACCTGTCGGCCTTCGACAACGCCCGCTCCCCCATCGCCCAGACCTTCGACGCCTCGGGCGAGGTCGTCACCGTCATCGCCAACCACCTCAAGTCCAAGGGCAGCGCATGCGGTCCGGGCAGCGACGACACCTCGGCCGGCGGGGCGGGCAACTGCAACGGCGACCGGGTCGCCCAGGCTCGGGCCCTGGCGGCGTTCGCCGACCAGGTGGCCGAGCAGGCCGGTGACCCCGACGTCCTGCTGACCGGCGACTTCAACTCCTACCGGTTCGAGGACCCGATCGACGTCGTCGCCGCGGCCGGCTACACCGACATGGCCCCGGTGCTGGCTCCGGACGAGTACAGCTACGTGTTCGGCGGGGGCTCGGGGTCGCTGGACCACGTCTTCGCCTCGCCGTCGCTGCGGCCGAAGCTGACCGGGCTGGGCGTCTGGGACATCAACGCGGTGGAGTCCTTCGCCTACGAGTACGACGGATACGAGCCGCTGTACGCCGGCTATCCGTACCGGGCCAGTGACCACAACCCGACGCTGGTCGGGATCACCACGGGGACGGCCGCGACGGCCACCCTCAGCGCCGGGCGCCCCTTCCGCGGCGACCGGGTGACGGTGACCGGCAGCGGCTTCGCCGCCGGCGAGAAGGTGACCGCCACGCTGCCATCGCGCAACCGCGGCCGGCTGGGATGCGCGGTGGCCGGCCCGGACGGCGGGGTGGCGATCACCGTCACCGTGCCGGCGCGGCTGCCGGCCGGGGACCAGCAGGTGCTGCTGACCGGGGACTCCGGCGAGACGGCGAGCACGGGCTTCCGCCTGCGCCCGGTGGTGGTGGAGCTGCTGCTCCGGCTGGTCGGGTTCTTCACCGGTCGCTGAGCCCCGGATGTCGGCGTGCTGAGCTGCCCGGACGGCCCCGTCGCCCACTCGGGGGACGGGGCCGGGCCGACTGCGGCACGGGTGGCGGCGCCGCCGTACCGTGGGGCCATGACCACATCCGCCCATCAGCCCCAGGTCGTCAAGACCGACGAGGAGTGGCGCGCCCAGCTGTCGCCGGACCAGTACGCCGTCCTCCGCGAGGCCGGCACCGAACGGCCGTACACCGGCGAGTACGTCGACACCACGACGGTCGGCGTCTACTCCTGCCGGGCCTGCGGCGCCGAGCTGTTCCGTTCCGAGACGAAGTTCGACTCGCACTGCGGCTGGCCGTCGTTCTACGAGCCCACCAGCCGCGACAACGTCATCCTCCGCGAGGACCACGCTCACGGCATGCTGCGCACCGAGGTGCTCTGCGGCAGCTGCCACAGCCACCTCGGCCACGTCTTCCAGGACGCCCCGCAGACGCCCACGGGTGACCGGTACTGCATCAACTCGGTGAGCATCGCCCTCACCCCCAGCGAGAGCTGAGCTCCCGGGTCAGGACACACAAGCGCCCCGCCGACCGGTCAGGTCAGCGGGGCGCTTCTGTCTTTCGGGCAGGGTACGGATGCCACCCCGGCTGGCGAGAGCCGTCTGCGGACCCGTCGCGGGGGCCGGAGGCTGCCCGGCGGGAACGCAGGAAACGGCTCAGCGCAGCAGGGGCACGGCACCTGGCCGCGGTGCGGTCCGGAAGGACCGCACCGTCACGGCAGGTCGGCGACCAGCTCGGCCACCTGCTTGCGGGTGCCGGTGTAGAACGGCACCTCCTCGCGCACGTGGCGCCGGGCGCGGCTGGCGCGCAGGTCACGCATCAGGTCGACGATGCGGTGCAGCTCGTCGGCCTCGAACGCCAGCATCCACTCGTAGTCGCCCAGCCCGAACGAGGCCACCGTGTTGGCCCGGACGTCGGGGTAGGGCCGGGCCTGCATGCCGTGCTCCTTGAGCATGTCCCGCCGCTCCTCGTCGGGCAGCAGGTACCACTCGTAGGACCGCACGAAGGGGTAGACGCAGACGAACCGGCGCGGCTCCTCCTCGGCGAGGAACGCCGGGATGTGGCTGCGGTTGAACTCCGCGGGCCGGTGCAGCGCCATCTGCGACCAGACCGGCTCCAGCGAGCGGCCGAGGGTGGTGCGGCGGAACCGGCCATAGGCCTCCTGCAGCGCTTCGGGGGTCTCGGCGTGCCACCAGATCATCAGGTCGGCGTCGGCCCGCAGCCCGGCGACGTCGTAGATCCCGCGGACGACGACGTCCTTGCCGGCCAGCTCGTCGAACAGCGACGTGACCTCGTCGGCCGCTGCTCCCCGCTGGTCCTCGTCCAGCGACCGGGCCGCCTTGAAGACCGACCACATCGTGTAGCGGATCTGGGCGTTGAGCTCGTTGGCCCGCTTGCCGATGCTGCGCTCTTCGGTCTGCTCCTCGCTCATGGGCCCATTGTCGCGCGCTGCGTGCGAGGACGGTCGGCCCGGTCAGCGGAGCCCGCTCAGCCGGCGGAGCGGACCCGGCGTCCCGGCGGCCGCAGGACGAGCGCGACACCGAGGGTGGTGACCGCGACCCCGACCAGGGACAGCAGCGGCAGTTCCTCCCCGAACAGCAGGTAGGTCTCCACCGCGGTGGCCGGCGGCACGAGGTACAGCAGGCTGGAGACCCCCGAGGCGCTGCCGCGGCGCAGCAGGAAGAGCAGCAGCAGGACCGCACCCAGGGACAGCGGCACGACCAGCCACACCAGTGCTGCGACGAACTCGGCCGTCCACTGGATCGCCATGGTCTCGGTGGCGCCGGCGACGGCGGCCAGCGCGAGGGCGGCGGCGGCGTACTGCACGGCGGTCCCCGACAGCAGCGGGATGTCGCCCCCGTGCCGCTTCTGCCAGAGCGTTCCTGCCGTCCCGGCCAGCAGCGCCACCAGGCAGCCGGCGACGCCGACCGGCGGGAACGCACCCGCGTCGCCCGCCGCGCTCGCCAGCCCGGGCGTGAGGACCAGCGCGACACCGCCGACCCCGAGCGCGAGACCCAGCCACTGCAGGGCGACCAGCCGCTCGCCGAGCAGCCGGGTGGCCAGCGCCGCGGTGAGCACCGGCTGGAGGCTCACCACGACCGCCGCCACGCTCGCCGGCAGGCCGGAGGCGATGGCGAAGAAGACGCCGCCGAGGTAGCCGGCGTGCATCAGCAGCCCGGTGACGCCGGCCCGGCCGACCTGGGCCCGGCTCGCCGGACGCCCCGAGCGGGTCACCGCGGCGAGCCCGGCCAGCAGCACCCCGGCCAGCGCGAGCCGCAGCGCCAGGAAGGTGAACGGCTGGGCGTACGGCAGCCCGTACTGGGCCCCGACGAACCCGGTGCTCCACAGCAGCACGAAGGCGACCGGCGCGGCGGCGATCGCGGCGCCGCGCCGTCCGGACGGTCCCGCTGTCGCACTCACACCCGGCCCCTCTCGTTCAGAGCAGCGAACCGACCGCGCGGCGGGCGTCGCGGATGCAGGCCGGGACGCCGACCCCGCCGTAGGCGGCACCGGCCACCGCCAGCCCGGGTACCGCACCGACCGCGGCCTGGACGGCGACGACCCGCTGCGGGTGACCGACCAGGTACTGCGGCAGCCCACCGCCCCAGCGGACCAGGTGGGTCTCCACCGGCTCGCGCCGCTCCAGGTCGAGCAGGTCCGCGACGTCGGCCACCACGGCGGCGGTGAGGTCGGCGTCCGAGCGCTGCAACTGCGACTCGTCGCCGTAGCGGCCCACCGACGACCGCACGCGCAGCAGACCTGCTCCGTCGGCGCTCCCGGACAGGTGCGGCCATTTCGACGAGGAGATGGTCACGCCCTTCACCAGCCGGCCGGTCACCGGCGGCACCAGCAGCCCGGAGCCCGCGGCGACCGGCTGGGCCGGAAAGGCCATCGCCACCACGGCCATGGAGGCGTACGGGATGCCACCCAGCGGCTCCACCGCGCCCGGGGCGATGTCGGCGAGCAGCCGGGCCGCCTTGGCCGCGGGCGCGGTGACCAGGACGACGTCGGCGGTCAGCGTCTGCGGTGCCGCGACCGGGCCGATCGACAGCTCGAAGCCGGACCCGGCCCGGCGCAGCGCGTGCGCCGGGGTGTGCAGCCGCACCTGGGCACCCGAGGCGGCGAGCAGCGCCTGGGGCAGCGATCCGATGCCGTCGGCCACGGTGACGAACACCGGGCCGTCGACGTCACCGCGGCTGCGCGCACCGGCGTCCCGGGCGGCGAGGGCCCCGGCGAGCACCGACGGCGACCGCCGCAGGTGCGCGGCCAGGGCGGGCATGGTCGCGGCGAGGGACAGGTCGTCGGGCCGGCCGGCGTAGACGCCGCCCAGCAGCGGCTCGACCAGCCGGTCGACGACCTCGTCGCCCAGCCGCTCGCGCAGCAGCGCGCCGACCGCCACGTCGCCGTCCAGGCGCAGCGGCGGCAGGTCGGCCTCGGCGCGGACCCGGTCCACCCCGGCCGGGGTGAGCACGCCGGCCAGCCCGTCGGCGGAGGTCGGCACGCCCTGCACGGTGCCGGCCGGCAACGGGTGCCGGCCGTCGGGCAGCACGATCGAGGCCTGCGTCGTCGCGGGGGCCACCAGCTGGTCGGCCAGGCCGAGTGCCTCCACCAGCTCCAGCGCCTCGGGCACCCGGGCCAGCATCGCCTCGGGGCCGGTGTCGTACCACTGGCCGGCCAGCTGCACCCGGTCCAGCTTCCCGCCGATCCTCGCGCCCGCCTCCAGGACGACGATCTCGTCGTCCGGACGGGCGCGGTGCCACTCGAACGCGGCGGTCAGGCCGGTGATCCCCGCCCCGACGACGACGAGCCGCGTCATCGCGCCGAGAGCTCGTGGACCAGCTCGACGACGTGGGTGAGCACACCGGGGTCGGTGTCGGGCAGGACGCCGTGGCCCAGGTTGAAGATGTGCCCGCGGGCGGCCCGGCCCTGCTCGACGACCCGGGTGACCTCGCGGTCGACGGTCTCCTGGCCGGCGAGCAGGACGGCGGGGTCGAGGTTGCCCTGCAGCGAGTAACCGGGCCCGACCCGGCGGGCGGCCTCGTCCAGCGGCACGCGCCAGTCGACGCCCACCACGTCGGCACCGGCGTCACCGATCAGCGGCAGCAGCTCACCGGTGCCCACGCCGAAGTGGATCTTCGGCACCTCGTCCTCCCCCGCGCGCCCGGCGGCGAGCCCGTCGAACACCGCGCGGGAGTGCGGCAGCACCCGGCCCGCGTAGTCGGGCGCGGACAGCACCCCGGCCCAGGAGTCGAAGAGCTGGACCGTCGACGCCCCCGCGTCGACCTGCACCCGCAGGAAGGTGGCCGCGGAGACGGCGAGCCGCTCGAGCAGTCGCTGCCAGGCGGCCGGCTCGGCGTACATGAAGGCCTTGGTGCGGGCGTGCTCCTTGGACGGGCCGCCCTCGATGAGGTACGTGGCCAGGGTGAACGGCGCACCGGCGAAGCCGATCAGCGGCGTGGGACCCAGCTCGGCGACCAGCCGGCGCACCGCGGTGGCCAGGAAGTCCAGCCGGTCGGGCTCCAGCGGCGGGAGCGCGTCGACGGCGGCGACCGTGCGCACCGGCTCGGCGACCACCGGCCCGACCCCGGGCCTGATCTCGATGTCGACCCCGGCGACCACCAGGGGGAGCACGATGTCGGAGAAGAGGATGGCCGCGTCCACCCCGTGCCGGCGGACCGGCTGCAGGGTGATCTCGGTGACGAGGTCGGGGTCCTGGCAGGCCTGCAACATCGCCGTCCCGGCGCGCAGCGCCCGGTACTCCGGCAGCGAGCGCCCGGCCTGGCGCATGAACCACACCGGTGTCCGGGAGACCGGCAGCCCGCGCGCGGCGCGGACCAGGTCCGAGTCGGCGGGGGTGGCGTCGGCCGGGGGCGGTGCTGCAGCTGTTCCCACGACAAGCCATGCTCCCAGATGCCCGCCGCCCGCCCGCCCGGCGTCTCGGTTCGGTGTCGTCGCCCGGCGCGGGCGCGTCGGGACACGACGCGTCGCGCCATCCGACCTACCCTGCGCACGTGGCCCCCCAGCGCACCCGTCCGGACGACGACGTGCAGACCCCTCCCGCAGAGGTGCCCACTGCCTTCCAGGCCGCCCTCGCCGCGCTGTCGACGGTCCGGCCCCGTCCCGAGATGGTGATGGAGCAGATCCCGGCACCCCAGCGCCTCGCGCCCTTCGCCGCGGCCATCGGGGTCACCGTGTTCGAGGCCGACGGCGACGAGGAGGTGGAGCTGGCCAGCGGCCGGTTCATCGTGCTCTTCGACCCCGCGGGACACGAGGCCTGGCAGGGCACCACCCGCTGCGTCGGCTACGTCTCGGCGGTCACCGACTCCGACATGGTCGACGACAGCATGTTCTCCGAGGTGGCCTGGAGCTGGCTGACCGACGCCCTCACCGACAGCGGCGCCGGGCACCACGCCATCGGCGGCACCGTCACCCGCACCGCCTCCACCCGCTTCGGCGAGATCGCCGCGCCCGAGCACTCCGTCGACGTGGAGATCCGCGCGTCCTGGACGGCGGAGGACACCGACCTGGACCGGCACCTGCGCGCCTACCTCGAGGTGCTCGGCAACGCGGCCGGCCTCCCGCCCGAGGGCGTCCACCTGCTGGGCGCGGGCGGGCAGAGCGCCGGAGCCGGCGCCTAGACTCACCCCCGGTACTCCACTCGGCCCAACGCAGCTGGGCCGAGTGAGCGAACACGCCGGGACTGGTCACACCCTCCCGGCGAGACGGGAGGTCGGATGTCGCAGGGCCTGCCCTGGGCCGACGCCGTCCCCCTCGGCCCGGACGCCAGTGCGCTCGTCGTCGACCCCTCCCCCCTGCTGCGCGAGGCGCTGGCCGCCCGGCTCCGCTCCCTGGGCGCCCGCGAGGTCGAGGAGGCCGCCTCCCTGGAGGAGGCCCGGGTGCGGGTGCACGTGTCGGGCCCGCGGGCCCTGTGCGTGCTCGACGTCGACCTGCCCGAGGTGGGCCCGGAGACCGCCGGCCGCGGCGGTGACCCCGGCCGCGGGCTGGAACTGCTCCCCACGCTGCGCACCGAGGGCTGGCCGGTGACCGTCGTCCTCACCGCGGTGACCGACCCGGCCGTCGTGCGGGCGGCCTTCCTCGCCGGCGTGCAGGGGTACCTGCTCAAGAGCAGCCCGCTCACCACCGTCACCGACGGGCTGCGGACGGCGCTGGCCGGCGAGGTCTTCGCCGACCCCGGCATCGCCACCAGCCTGGCCCAGGGGCTGACCCAGACCGGCGTCGACGAGGCGGTCGGCGAGCTGTCCGCCCGGGAACGCGACATCCTGCGGCTGGTCGCCGACGGCAATACGAACAAGGAGATCGCCGAGTTGGTGGACCTGTCCGCACTGACCGTGAAGAGCCACCTGGCGCGGATCGCGCGCAAGCTGGGCACCGGCGACCGGGCGCACATGGTCGCCCTCGGGTTGCGGTCGGGGGTCATCTCCTGAGCACCGACCCGGCGGCCTCCGACATCCCGGAGCTCCCCGCCCCGGAGGTCCCCGTCGGCGCCGACCAGCCCGACGCCGAGCCCGCCGTCGAGGAGTCCACCGCCGTCCCGCTCCTGGCGCCCCGCGACGGGCTGCCACCGGTCACCGACACCTCGACCGCCCTGGTCCGCTACGCCGATGCGCTGGCCGCCGGCAGCGGGCCGGTGGCCGTCGACGCCGAGCGCGCCTCGGGCTACCGCTACGGCCAGCGCGCCTATCTCGTGCAGATGCGCCGGGCGGGCTCGGGCACCGGGCTGATCGACCCGGTGCCGCTGCCGGACCTGTCGGTCGTGCAGGCCGCCATCGCCGACGAGGAGTGGGTGCTGCACGCGGCCAACCAGGACCTCCCCTGCCTGGCCGAGATCGGCCTGGTCCCCGCCCGGCTGTTCGACACCGAGCTGGCCGCCCGGCTGGCCGGTCTGCCCCGGGTGGGCCTGGGCGCGGTCGTGGAGTCCCTGCTCGGGTTCTCCCTGCAGAAGGGCCACTCCGCCGCCGACTGGAGCACCCGGCCACTGCCGGAGGACTGGCTGGTCTACGCCGCGCTGGACGTCGAGGTGCTGGTCGACCTGCGCGACGCCCTCGCCGCCATCCTCGAGGAGCAGGGCAAGACCGAGTGGGCGCGGCAGGAGTTCGAGGCGATCCTCGCCGCCGGGCCGCCCGCGCCCAAGGCTGATCCGTGGCGTCGGACCTCGGGGATGCACGGGCTCCGCCAGCGCCGCCAGCTGGGCATGCTCCGCTCGCTGTGGCAGACCCGGGACGAGCTGGCCCGCCGCCGCGACATCGCCCCCGGCCGGGTGCTGCCCGACGCCGCGATGGTGTCCGCCGTGCAGGCCGACCCGAAGAACGAGGCGTCGCTGCTCGAGCTGCCGGTCTTCCGCGGCCGGGCCAACCGCAAGCTGGTGAGCACCTGGTTCGGCGCCCTGGTCCGCGGCCGGGAGCTGCCGGAGGGCGAGCTGCCACCGCACAGTCGCCCTGGCGAGGGGCCGCCGCCGGTCAACCGGTGGGCCGACCGCGACCCGGCGGCCGCAGCCCGGCTGAAGGCCGCCCGCGCCTCCCTGACCCGGGTGTCGGAGGAGTGGTCGGTGCCGGTGGAGAACCTGCTGTCCCCGGACCTGATGCGCCGGCTGGTGTGGAGCCCGCCGTCCCCGGCCGACGCCGAGGCGGTGGCGTCGGTGCTGCGGGCCGGCGGGGCGCGGGAGTGGCAGGTCGAGCTGACCCGGGACCTGCTCACCGAGGCGATCGCCACCGCCTGAGCGCGGCCCTCCCCCGTGCGGGCGGCCCGGTCGTGGACGCTGTGGTTACCGACGGGTAACTTGTCGGCTGCCGGTCCGCCCCCCGGGATCGGCCCCTGATCCCGCGGAGGTCCCATGTCCCGCCAGCTGCGAGAGGTCGTCTTCGTCGACGGCGTGCGCCTGCGCGTAGATGCCGTTCGGGCCGGCCTTGCCGAAGGGGGTGCGCACGCCGTCAGGTGCGGTCCAACGCCGAGCGGGCGCTGGCCGAGGAGATCGGGCTGATGCTCGACGAGGGCGTCGTGCAGGCGGTGCAGGACATCGACCTGTGCATGCTGCTGGGCGCCGGCTGGCCGTTCTGGC
>JAOPUQ010000194.1 GCA_025963425.1 Modestobacter sp.
GCAGCTGCCGGCGCTCCTCGTCGTCCAGGTCCAGGTCGCCGGACGCCGCACCCAGGACCAGCCCGTCCGCCGTCGGGTCCGGAGCCGGGCGGTGCACCAGATCGCTGAGCACGGCGCCGGCCTCGACCGGGGTCAGCTGGTCGGGGTCACCGACCAGGACCAGCCGGGCGGTGGGGCGGACCGCCTCCAGCAACCGGGCCATCAGGGTCAGCGGGACCATCGACGACTCGTCCACGACGACGACGTCGAAGGGCAGGTGATTGCCCGCGTCGTGCCTGAAGCGGCTGCGGCTGTCGGGTCGCCAGCCGAGCAGCCGGTGCAGCGTGGAGGCGGTGAGGTCCAGCGGCAGCCCGACCGCGGCGGCCTGCTCCTGCACCGACTCCTGCAGCCGGGCGGCGGCCTTGCCGGTGGGCGCGGCCAGCGCGATGCGCAGCGGCGGGCCGGGTTGCGCCTGCAGCAGCCGGAGCAGGCGCGCGACGGTGTGCGTCTTGCCGGTGCCGGGTCCGCCGGTCAGCACGCTCACCCAGCGCCCGGCCGCCACGGCGGCCGCGAGGCGCTGCCGGTACGGCGCCGGCCCGGGGAACAGCTCGGCCAGCGGGGCCAGGTCCACCGCGGGCACCGGGCGGGCGGCGCGCCCGTCGAGCTCGCGGCGGACCAACTGCTCCTGCTGCCAGTACCGGTCGAGGTAGAGCAGCCCGTCGACCAGGCGCAGCGGCCGCCAGGACGCCTCCACCCCCACGGCGACCAGCGGGCTGTCCGACAGCGCCGACCAGTCGGCGGGCCAGCGCAGGTCGACCGGTGGCGCGTCGTCGTCGGGGACCACCGAGTCGGCCACGGTCGCCAGCTCCACGCAGACCGATCCGGTGCGCACCCCCCGGACGGCGAGCGCGGCGGCCAGCAGCACGGTCTCCGACCGCTCCCGCCCGAGGCGGGACAGCCGCAGCGCGACGTGCACGTCGGCCGCGGACAGCACCCCCGCCTCGGCGAACTCCGCGAGCACGCCGGTGGCGCGGACCGGGATCACGACTGCCCGGCCAGCAGGTCGGACAGCTCGGTGACCAGCGCCGGAGGCGGGGCCCAGCGGAAGACGCCGGCGCCCGGCGGGCCGTCCGGGCCGGTCATGCCGCGCACGAACAGGTAGAGCACCGGGCCGAGGTGCTGGGCCGGGTCGTAGCCGGGCTGCCGCCAGCGCAGGTAGCGGTGCAGGGCCACGGAGTACAGCAGGGCCTGCAGCACGTAGTGGGTCCGCTGCATCTCCTCGGCCATCGCCTCGGCCCGGTAGTGCCAGGTGGTCAGCGGCTCGGCACCGAGCCGGTTGGTCTTGTAGTCCACGACCGCGTAGACCGGCCCGGGCAGCCGGAGGACCGCGTCGATGCTGCCCGTGAGGAAGCCCCGCAGCGCCTGCGGTTCCAGGCCGGCCATCCGGTCGGCGTACCCACCCACCGGGCCGAGGTCGTGCCGGCGCAGCAACGCCACCACGTCGGCCAGCGTGGCGTGCGGGACGGCGGTGTCGCCGCCGGCCAGCGGCAGCTCGAAGTCCAGCTCGGCGAGCCGGTCGGACGCCCCGATCCGCGCCAGGGTGGTGCCGAGGTCGCCGAGCGGGGTGTGCAGCACCGGGCGGAGACCGTCGGCCAGCGCCTCGGCCGAGACGCCGGGGACCAGCCCGCGCTCGACCGCCTCGGCACAGCGCTCGTCGAGCACCTCCGGGTCGGGGTCCTCCAGCACCGCGTGCACCAGGGTGCCGAAGGCGGCGCCGCCGGGCAGGTCGGTCAGCGGTGACGGCCGCCCCTCGGGCACCAGCGGGGGGACCTCGGGCTCGGCGTCGTGCTCGTCGTCCTTGCCGGGCACGTCGGGCTCGCTGCCCAGCGGCTGCTCGTGCGCCGACCGGGTGAGCGCGCTGTAGGAGGTGCGCCGCCAGTCCTCGTCGAGGGTGCGGGTGAAGGCGCTCACCGACAGCTCCGCCACGGCACGGCCCGGGGGCGTCCAGCTCTCCCCAGGCGCGGTGGTCACCTCCTCGGCGCTGATCCGCCCCTCGGAGCGGTGGGCCAGCTGGTCGAACCGGGCCGCGACGTCGTCGTCGGGGGGCGGCGGCACGCTGGCGGCCGGCTGCGCGCCGGCAGCCCCGCCGCCGAACAGCAGGCGGTGCAGCGGGGCCGCGGCGGTGTTGCCGCTGGGCGCCCAATGGGTCACCACCTGGCACTTCGCCCGCGTCAGGGCGACGTAGAGCAGCCGCAGGTCCTCCCCCGACTCCTCGGCGTCGTGCCGTGCCCGGGCCGCGGCGTACCCCGGCGCGGTCGAGCCCCCGACATCGAGCACCCGGTTCCCCTCGTCGTCGTGCAGCCGGAGCACCTCGAGCTGGCCGGGCACCCACCGGTCCCAGGCATAGGGCACGTAGACGACGGGGAACTCCAGGCCCTTGCTCACGTGCACGGTCATCACCTGGACGGCGGCAGCGTCGGACTCCAGGCGCCGGCTCCGCTCGTCGGTGCCCTCGACGGCGGCCTGCGCGATGCGTCGGCGCAGCCACTCCACCAGCGCGGTGAGGCCGAGGGAATCACGCAGCGCGGCGGCGTGGAGCACCTGTCCGATATGCCTCAGGTCGGTGAGCACGCGCTCGCCGTCCGGGCGGGTCAGCACCCGCTCGGGCAGTCGCTCGTCGGCGGTGAGCACCTCCAGGAACGCCGCCACGCCGCGGTCGGCGAGCAGGTCCGCCCAGCGGCGCAGCCGCGGACCGAGCCGGTCGGCCACCTGGTCGCCGGCCGCGTCCAGCGACGCCTCGTCGTCGGGGAGGAAGACCGACAGCGCCGCCGCCCGGACCCGTCCGGCCCGGTGCGGCTGCTCCAGGGCCTCCAGCAGCACCAGCCAGGACTGCGCGCTCGCGGTCGTGAACACGCTGCCGCCCCCCGCCAGCACGGCCGGCACGCCTGCGGCGCCGAGGGCCTCCCGCACCAGCTGCCCCTGTTTGTTGGTGCGCACCAGCACCGCGATGTCGCCGGGCTGCACCGGCCGGCCGGTGAACTGCGCGGGCCCGGACAGCAATCCGACAACGTCGGCGGCGACGTCCGCGGCGACGGCGTCCCGCAGCCGGTCGATCCGCGGTAGGCCCCGGAACAGCGGCCCGTGGCCGGTGCGCCGCAGTCGCCGCACGCGCAGCGGCGCGCCTGCTCCGGTCAGCCGCGGCTCGGGGTGGGCGGCCTCCACCGGCCGGACGACGATGCGCGGGTCGCCGAGGGCGGCGCCGCCGAAGACCTGGTCCAGCGCTGCGAGCAGCAGCTGGTCGCTGCGCCAGTTGCGGGCCAGCGTGGCCTGCGCACCGGCCACCGCGGCGGCTGCCAGGTAGGTGGTCACGTCACCGCCGCGGAAGGCGTAGATCGCCTGCTTCGGGTCACCGATCAGCACCAGGGTCGTGCGCCCGTGGAAGGCCCGCCGCAGCACCTCCCACTGGACCGGGTCGGTGTCCTGGAACTCGTCGACCAGCACCACCCGGTAGCGGGAGCTGACCCGCTCGCAGGCCACCGCGCCGTGCACCGGGTCGGCCAGCGCGTCGCGGAGCAGGGAGAGCCAGTCGTCGTAGTCGACCAGCCCCAGGCGCCGCTTGCGCCGCTCGACCTCGGCGCGCACCGCCTGCGCGGCCTTGCGCCGGCGACCGGGCGTGCCGTGGTCCGCCTGCGGCTCCAGGCGCGCCTGCCGGTCACTGCCCACCGCCCGGCGTCCGAGCTCCAGCAGGTCGGCGTGCTCCAGGAACGGCGGGTCGGTGCGCGCACCGGCGAACGTGCGCAGGTACAGGTCGTCGACGACCTCGCGGACCAGGTCGTCGACGTCCTCGGTGAAGGTGGCGGTCGGGTCGGCGTCGGCGGCCATGCCGAGCCCGGCGAGCATCTGGGAGCAGAACGAGTGCGTGGTGGCGATCGTCGCCGCGTCGAAGCCGGCCAGTGCCCGCGCCAGGCGCGAGCGGCGTTCGGCCACCTCGTCGTCGGGGGCGTCGGCCAGCAGCTGCAGGACCGGGTCGGCGGTGCTGGCCCGGGCGGTGGCCGGGTTCCGCAGCCCGAGCTCGGCGGTGACCAGCCGCTCGCGGACCCGGTCGCGGAGCTCGCGGGAGGCGGCGTTGCCGAAGGTGACGAGCATGACCTCGGACAGCTCGGCGACGCCCTCGGCGACGAACCGGGCGGTCAGCGCCGCGATGGTGAACGTCTTGCCCGTCCCGGCGCTGGCCTCCAGCACCGTGGTGTCGCTCGGCAGGGGTCCGCAGACGTCGAACTGCGTCATGTCAGCCGCTCCGCGTCCCGGACGGGCGCCCACAGCCGGCAGGCCAGCGCTCCGAACCGCGTCGTCTCCCCCGGCCACCCCTCCCCGTCGCCGGGCGGTGCATCCAGCAGGTCGGGCAGCGCCACGCCGTCCCCCCAGACGTACACGTGGTGCCGGTCCTCCCGCTCCCCGCCGAAGGAGCTGCGCCACTCCCGGCCGGCGCTCTCCATCGCCTGCTCCACCGTGCCGCCGCCGAGCCTGCCGGCCGCGTAGGCGGCCGAGGTCTTGGTCGCCAGGGGCAGTGGCTCGCACGTGCCGCGGTCGAAGAGGTCGATCAGGTCGGCCAGCGCGGCCCGTGGGTCGGCCGGCGCCACGATCGTGGAGGTGCGGGCCCGGTTGCCCGCGCGGCCGACGGTCACCGCGCGGCCGGCCCCCTCGGTGGCACCCAGGGCCAGGGCGCCGACCCAGGCGCGGGCCCGGTGCCGGGCCGACAGGCTGGAGTAGGTGACGCTGACGACGGCGTCGCCACGCACACCGTTGACCGTGCCGCTCAGCTCCCGGCCGCCGACGTCCAGGCGCACGTCGACCGCGCGGGACGGCGCCCCCAGCAGCGGGGCGCCGACCGCTACCAGGGGCGCCACCCGGCCCCCGACCCGGGTGAGCACCCGGCTGCCCAGCGCCCCCGGCGGCAG
>JAOPUQ010000200.1 GCA_025963425.1 Modestobacter sp.
GTCCACGCCCAGCGGGTCGTCGTCGGTGAGCAGCGGCATGATCTCCGGGATCCACTTCTTGATGTTCGCCTGACCCATGCGCAGCTGGATCTGCTTGTCGAACAGCGTGATCATCGGCATCGGGTCGGCCGCGCCGCCGTAGACACCGGACAGCGAGATCGTGCCGCCGCGGCGGACGATGTCGATGGCCGAGTAGAGGGCGTTGAGCCGGTCGACGCCGGCCTCCTTCATCATCGGCGCGGAGATGGCCTTGGGCAGCAGCCCCGCCGCCTTCTGCACGAAGCCCGTGACCGGTGACCCGTGCGCCTCCATGCCCACGGCGTCCAGCACGGAGTCCGGCCCGCGGCCGTCGGTCATGTCCCGGATGGCGTCGCCGAGGTCGTCCTCGTGCTCGCGCAGGTCGACCACCTCGACACCGCGGGCGGCCGCCCGGGCCAGCCGCTCGGGCACCAGGTCCACACCGATCACCCGGTAGCCCTTGTGCGTGGCGATCCGGCAGGCGAAGTCGCCGATCGGGCCCAGCCCCAGGACGACGAGCGTGCCGCCCTCGGGAACCGCCGCGTACTCCACGCCCTGCCAGGCGGTGGGCAGGATGTCCGAGAGGTAGGCGAACCGGTCGTCCGGCGGCCCCTCCGGCAGCTTGATGTGGGTGAACTGGGCCTGCGGCACCTTCAGGTACTCGGCCTGGCCCCCGGGGACCTCGCCGTAGAGCTTGGAGAAGCCGAACAGCGCCGCACCCATGCCCTGGTCACGGACCTGGGTCGTCTCGCACTGGGTGTAGAGCTGCTGGTTGCACATCCAGCAGTGCCCACAGGAGATCTGGAACGGGATGGAGACCCGGTCACCGACCGTGAGGTCGCCGCACTCGGACCCGACCTCGACGACCTGGCCCATGGCCTCGTGGCCGAGCACGTCCCCCACGCCCATGAAGGGCGAGAGCGGGTCGTACAGGTGCAGGTCGGAGCCGCAGATGTTGGTGGTGGTGACACGGATGACCGCGTCGGTCGGCGCCTCGACGAACGGGTCGGGCACCTCCTCCACCCGGACGTCGCGCGTGCCGTGCCAGGTCACTGCCTTCAAGGGGGCCGCCGTTCTGTTCGCCGAGTCGCGTCCTCTCCCGAGTGCCCCGACCGGACCGACCGAAAACAGCGCGTCCACCAGGTGGACGCGAGCGGGCGGCGCTCAGACCAGCGCGGTGCCGATCAGGCCCTTCCGGGTGACCCGGCCGGCGAGCTGCGCCTCGGAGAGCGCGTCGGTGCCCTCGGGACGGCGGGGCAGCACCATGTACCGCGACTCCGCGCTGGCGTCCCACACCGACAGCCGGGTCTCCGCCGGGAGCTCGACGCCGAACTCGCGCAGCACCCCGCGGGGGTCCCGGACGACGCGGGAGCGGTAGGCCTCGCTCTTGTACCAACTGGGCGAGGGCCCCAGCAGCGCGATCGGGTAGCAGGAGCACAGCGTGCAGACCACGACGTGGTGCTCGGTCGCCGAGTTGGCCACGACCTTCAGCCGTTGCTCCTGCAGCCCGCCGGACATCGACAGCCCGACCTCGCCCAGCGCCGCGTTGGCGTCGGCGAGCAGCCGCTCGGCGAAGCCGGGGTCGACCCACGCCCGGGCGACGACGCGGGCACCGTTCGCCGGGGTGCCGCCGGCGGCGAACTCGTCGATCCGGCGGTCGATCTCACCGTCGTCCAGCAGGCCGCGCTGCTCGAGCAGCGCCTCCACCTGCCGGACGTGGGCCGAGATCACCGAACTGCTGTGGTCGCCGCTCATGGTGCGTCCTCCTCCACCGGTGTCAGGTAGTCCTCCCACAGCTCGACGGTGACAGTGTGGTCCCCCGCGCCGAAGAGGTCGGCCGCGGCGAACCGCACGTGGTAGACGGTCTGCGCACTGCCGACCCGGCCGCGGGCCCGGTCGTCGGCGAGGGGGTGGGAGCCGGCCGGCTCGACGATGACGCCGACCGCGCCCCGGGCGTACCGGGGCAGCCGGGTGTGGCCGGCGGGGTCCAGCGACCGGGTGCGCACCCGGTCGCCCGGGGCGAACCGGTCAGTGCCCGTGGTCATCGGGCGCCGCCAGCTCCTCGGCCGTCGCCACGCCCTTCTCTTCCAGGAGCGTGGTGATCGCGGCGAACCACCGCTCGTAGTACGAGGCGGCCAGGTACCGCTGAACGGGCAGGCGCTCCTGGGCGTCGCGGAACTCGTCGAGGTTGTAGACCCCGCGCCGGATCAGGGCCCCGTTGAGCGCGAAGACGTGCGCCTCCCAGTCGGAGTGGAAGCGCGGCTCGTCGGGCTCCTCCACGATCGGCGGGAAGCCGGCCATACCGCCCACGTCGTTGATCCGGGCCATGGTCAGGGCCAGATCGAGGCGACGATGATCGCCGAGACGGCCAGTGTCGCCGCGGCGGTCACCAGGCTCGCCGGGTGGAAGGGCACCTGCATCAGGGTCTCGCCGAGCTTGCCGGGCGTGAGCAGATCCAGGACGACGAACGCGACCACCTGGAGCAGGACGCCGAGGAGCCCGAAGACCACGGTGTAGCCCAGCGCCGTCCCGAAGCCGCTGGTGGCGTTGGTCCAGATCGTGGTGAAGGCGATCGCACCCTGGCCGAGGAAGCCGGCGGCCAGCGCGATGCCGGCGTTGATCGACCGCTCCACGTAGATGTGCCGGGCGAGGTGGCCGGGGGTCAGCAGGTCGAGGGCGAGTCCGCCGACCACGAGCAGCAGGATGCCGACGCCCGTGTAGGCGGCCGCGTAGCCGATGCTTGCCAGCACAGAGGACCTCCGGAGGGGGACGGCGGAGGCCTGAGCTTAGGGGGCAGCGCACACCTCCCTCCGGAATGGCACCCCGGCGCACCGCGCTGCACGTGGGTGTGAGCGCCGCGGACACGCCCCTCATCCTCTTCGACGACCCGGTCCCCGACGAGGTGCCCGTCGCCAACCGGCTCTTCGACGTCCGCCGCGTGTACGCCGAGCCGGGCGCCGCGGCCTCCCCGCGCGGCCGGCAGGTGCTCGCCCGCTTCCCGGCCGCCGAGGTCGTCGAGGTGCCCTCCCACTGGCAGGTGCCCGATCTGCACGGCAACGAGGAGCTCGTCGACCGCTGGGTGCGGGTGAAGTCCGAGACCCTGGTCCTCGGGGTCAAGAAGTCGCTGTCGGCCCGGCCCAACGGCCGCTCGGCGGACTTCATCGCGCCGTCGGCCGCCAACGGCTGCGCGATGGCCTGCGCCTACTGCTACGTGCCCCGCCGCAAGGGCTACGCCAACCCGGTCACGGTGTTCACCAACATCGACCAGATCACCGGCTACCTGCGCCGGCACGTCGCCCGCCAGGGGCCGAAGACCGAGCCCGACCAGGTCGACCCGCGGGCCTGGGTCTACGACATCGGGGAGAACGGCGACTGCTCGGTGGACGCGGTGGTGAGCGACAACGTGGCCGACCTGGTCGCCACCTTCCGTGACCTGCCCACGGCCAAGGCGTCCTTCGCCACCAAGTACGTCAATCGCCAGCTGCTCGACCTCGACCCGGCCGGGCGCACCCGCATCCGGTTCTCGGTGATGCCCGACCGCGACGCCCGGCTCCTCGACGTGCGCACCAGCCGGGTCGCCGAGCGGATCGCCGCGGTCGACGACTTCGTCGCCGCCGGCTACGAGGTGCACCTGAACCTGTCCCCGGTGGTGCTGCGCGAAGGCTGGGAGGCCGACTGGACGGAGCTGCTGCAGCAGCTCGACGACGTCCTCTCCCCCGCGTCGAAGGCCCAGGCCGCGGCCGAGGTCATCCTGCTGACCCACAACGCCGGCCTGCACGAGGTGAACCTGGGCTGGCACCCGCGGGCCGAGGAGGTGCTCTGGCGCCCCGAGGTCCAGGAGCCCAAGCGCTCGCAGAACGGCCAGGACAACGTCCGGTACCGGGCCGACGTCAAGCGGGCGGCGGTGGCCCGGCTCCGAGGGCTGATCGGCCGGCACGCCCCGTGGCTGACGATCCGCTACGCGTTCTGATGGACTGGACCGCGATGGACGTTCCGGCAGGGCTCTCGCTGCTGGACCGGTCGCGCACCCGCGCGGGCGAGGACGACGCGACGGCGCTGCGCAGCACGGTCGCGCGGGCGGTGACCGCCGAGCAGCTGGGCTACGACCGGTTCTGGGTGGCCGAGCACCACGGCGTCCCGGGTATCGCCGGTGCGGCGCCCGCGGTGCTGCTCACCGCCGTCAGTACGCGGACGTCGACCATCCGGCTGGGCTCGGCCGGCGTGATGCTGCCGCACCACCAGCCGCTGGTCGTGGCCGAGCAGTTCGCCACCCTGTCGGCGTTCGCGCCCGGCCGGGTCGACCTCGGGGTGGGGCGCTCCCCCGGCTTCACCGCCCCGGTCCGCCGGGCGCTGCGCTCGGACCTGATCCAGAACTTCGCCGCCGACCTGGCCGAGGTCCGCGCCTACCTGGCCGGGACCGCGGAGATCACCGCGCACCCGCGACCGGCCGGCGCGGTTCCGGTGCACGTGCTGGCCACCGGCCGCGGACTGACCGTCGCCGCGGAGCTGGGGCTGCCGGTCATCGTCGGCGGGCCGCTGCTGGGCGTGGCCGGTGACCCGGCACCGGGCCTGGCCGCCCTGGCGCGGTACCGCGACGACTACCGGCCCTCGGCCGGCGCCCCCGAGCCGAGGGTGGCGATCAGCCTGGACGTGCTGGTCGCCGACAGCGAGGAGCGGGCCCGTGACCTGGTGCTCCCCGAGGCGTGGGCGATGGCCCGGGCCCGCACCACCGGCGTCTTCCCGCCACTGGAGCCGGTGGCCGCGATCCGGGCGCAGACCGTGACCGCTCCCCAGCGCCGGTACGTGGCGGAGACGACCGCCGCCGCGATCGCCGGGACGCCCGACCAGGTCGCCGAGCGGCTCACCGACCTGCTGACGCGCACCGGCGCCGCCGAGCTGGTCACCTCCAGCAGCACCTACGACCGCGCGGCGCTGGCCGACTCCGACGCGGCGCTGGCGGAGCTGTTCGGCCGGGCCCCCGCAGCTCAGTCCGGCGGGGGCAGCGCGGCGGCCAGGCTCGCGCCGTCCCGGCCGTAGGCCACCGGCACGTCGCCGACCCGCTCGACCCGTGGCTCCCCGGACGGCGCGGTGCCGTCCCGCAGCAGGACGGCCCGGACCCGCTCCGGCGCCGCGGCGGCGAACTCGCGGTACAGCGCCGGGTCGTGCTCGCCGGTGTCGCCGACCAGCGTCCAGCGCACGCCGGGCAGGTCGGCGGCCAGCCGCCGCAGCGACGACCGCTTGTGCGCCTGGCCGTCGCGGAACCAGCGGGACGCGCTCGGGCCCCAGTCGGTGAGCAGCAGCGCGCCCGGCGGGAAGCCACTGCGCTCCAGGAAGCGGGCGAGCGGGCCGGCCAGGTTCCACGGCCCGTTGCTCAGGTAGACGACCGGCACGTGCGGGGCGCCCGAGGTGAGCAGCCGCAGCAGGTCGGCCATGCCGGGGACCGCATGCCGCTCCCCCATCGGCTGGACGAACGTGCGCCAGGCCGCACGCAGCGGCGTGGTGATCCCGGTGACCAGCACCGTGTCGTCGATGTCGCAGACGACGCCGCGGGCCGCGTCGGGTGAGGCGAGGTGGACCGGTGCGCCGGCCGACCGGTTCCCGGCGTGCAGCACGACGGTCACCTGCCCCCGGTCGGCGAGCTCGGCCGGGAGGTCCAGCGTGACGTCGACCAGCCCGTCGGCATCGCTGCGGACCCGGTGCCGCTGCCCGGCGACCTCGACCTCGACCTCGCTGTGCGGGCTCTCCAGGGTGAGGAACCGCTGCCAGCCCGGCACCGCCCGCCGTTCCTCGGGGTGGGCGCCCGGCGGCGCGAGCAGCACCCGGCCCAGTACCCGCACCCGTCCGCCGCTGCCGTAACCGGGGTGGGCGAGCACCGCCGGCGTCCAGCCGCGGCGGCGCGCGACGCGGGACAGCACGCTCCGCACCGCGTCGTCCGCGCGGCGCGCGAGCCCGGGCAGCGAGACCATCCGCCCAGCCTGCCATCCGTCCCCCGACGACGCGGTCGTGCACTCGTCGGGTCAGCCCACGCCCCCGGCGAGGGCGTGGACGTGCCGTGGACGGCGGCGGTGGTGCGGTCGATGTCGCCGGTGCCCGGATGTCGGCAACTCGATCCGACGTGCCGACGGACCGGACCGGCGGGGGCTTGCAGACGACCCGACCACGCCGTTGGCTGTGCGCCGGAAGCAGTCGTTTCAGTGAGGTGGTCGAGATGGTGCGCCACGAGCAGGTGGCGATCCGGCCGCTGGGGCAGCCCGGAGACCTGGGCTGGGTGGTGATGGCCCACGGCGAGGTCTATGCCGCGGAGTTCGGTTGGGACACCAGTTTCGAGGCGCTGGTGGCCCGGATCGTCGCCGACTACGCCACGGAGCACGACCCGGCGCGGGAGGCGGCCTGGATCGCCGAACAGGCCGGCCGGCGCGTGGGGTGCGTGTTCTGCGTGGCCGCCGACACAACGACTGCCCAGCTGCGCATCCTGCTCGTGCACCCCGACGCCCGGGGGCACCGTCTCGGTGCCCGGCTGACCGACGGGTGCATCGAGTTCGCCCGCGCAGCCGGCTACGAGCGACTGAGACTGTGGACCAACGACCCGTTGGTCGCCGCGCGCGGCATCTACCTCGCCGCCGGGTTCACTCTGGTCGAGCAGGAGCCGCACACCAGCTTCGGCGTCGATCTGGTCGGCCAGGTCTACGAGCTCGACCTGCGGCCGGGCGCCTCCCCGGGCAGTGCGGACGTGCCGACGTCCTGAGCTGATCGTGTCCGACGGGCGGTCCGCCGCATGGCTACCGTGGCGGCGTGGCCCGGGTCGTCGTCGTCGGCGCCGGGCTGGGTGGCCTGGCCGCCGCCGCCCGGCTGGCCTCCACCGGCCACGCGGTCACCGTCCTGGAGCAGGCGCCGCAGGTCGGCGGCAAGCTCGGCTGGTACGCCCGCGACGGGCACGCCTTCGACACCGGCCCGAGCCTGGTCACCCTCCCGCAGATGCTCGAGGACCTCTTCGCCGCCACCGGGGCACCGCTGTCCGAGGTCCTGGAGCTGCAGCGGCTGGACCCCGCGGTCGGCTACCGCTTCGCCGACGGCACGCGGCTGTCCATGCCCGGCCGGCTCGGCGCCGTCCCGGCGGCCCTGGACGACGCCCTGGGCGGCGGCGCGGGCGCCCAGTGGTCGGCCCTCCTGGACCGCGCGGCCGCGATGTGGCGGGTCACCGAGGAGCCGTTCCTCCGCTCGCCGCTGGCCGGCCCCGCGACCCTGCTGCGGCTGGCCCGGCGGACCGGCGACCTGGCGACCATCGCGCCGTGGCGCTCGCTGCGCGGCCTGGGCGCGCAGTACCTCACCGACCCGCGGCTGCGGATGCTGCTGGACCGCTACGCCACCTACTCCGGTTCCGATCCGCGGCGCACCCCCGCGGCGCTGGCCACCGTGCCGTGGGCGGAGCAGGCGTTCGGCTCCTGGTACGTCCCGGGTGGGCTGCGCCGGCTGGTCGAGGCGGTCGCCGACCGGGCGGTGCAACGGGGTGCGGTCGTCCGCACCGGCGCGCCGGTGACCGAGGTCCTCCTCAGCAACGGTCGGGCCGCCGGCGTGCGGCTGGCCGACGGTGAGCGGGTGCCCGCCGACGTCGTGGTCTGCAACGCCGACGCGGCCGCCCTCTACGCCGACCTGCTGCCGCCGCAGGCACCGGTGCGCCGCGCCCGGGCCGCACTGAGGCGGGTCACCCCGTCGTCCTCGGGCTTCGTGCTGCTCCTGGCGCTGCGCGGCCGGACGCCGGACCTGGCGCACCACACCGTGCTGTTCCCCGCCGACTACGACGCCGAGTTCGACGCACTCTTCGGCACGCGCATGCACCGACCACGCCCGGTGGCCGACCCGACCGTCTACATCAGCGCCCCGGACGACCCGGCGACCCGCCCCGACGCCGGCAGCGAGTCCTGGTTCGTGCTGGTCAACGCCCCGCGTCACGACCCGGGCCGCGGGGTGGACTGGACGGCGCCGGGGCTGGCCGACCGGCACGCCGACCAGGTGCTGGAGACGATGGCCCGCCGCGGGCTCGACGTCCGCGACCGGGTGCGCTGGCGCGTGGTGCGGACACCGGCCGACCTCGCCCGGGAGACCGGCAGCGTCGGCGGCTCGATCTACGGCACGTCCAGCAACGGCGCCCGGGCGGCCTTCCTGCGCCCCGGCAACGCCGCTGCCGTCGGGGGCCTGTTCCTCGTCGGCGGCTCCGCCCACCCCGGCGGCGGGCTGCCCCTGGTCACCCTGTCCGCGCAGATCGTCGCCGGGCTGGTGGGACCGGCCTGACCGGAGTCAGCGGGCAGCCGGCGCGGTGTCCGGCAACGACACGGAGTCGTTCACCTCGTCGAAGGCGGTCCGGACGCCGTCCAGGTCGCGGCCGGAGGCCAGGAGGATGCTCAGCAGGATCCGGGCCTTCCGGCCGTCGAGGAACCCGGCCGGGACGAGCCCGCGGGAGAGCAGGTCCCGCTCCGAGCCGGGAAAGCCGTAGGTCTGCCGCAGCACTTCTCCGCCACCGGTCCGGGATGCCAGGACGACCGGCAGACGGGCGGCCAGTTCCTCCAGCGCCGGGACGACGTGGGCCGGCACGTGGCCGCCCCCGAACGCCTCCAGGACCAGGCCCGAGTACCCCGAGGCCGCTACGTGGCCGACGAGCCGGGAGTCGTCGCCGAGCGCCGACGTGAGCAGGGCGACCGGCGGCACCGCACCCTCGGCCACCCGGTACGGGACGCCGGCCAGCGCCGGAAGGCGGAAGGCGATGCGCGGGCGGCCCTCGACGATCCAGCCCACCGGGCCGACGGTGACCGAGCGGAACGTGGCCGGGCTGGACGTGTGCGTCTTGCGCACGAAGCGGGCCGCGTGGACCTCGTCGTTGAACACGACGAGAGTGCCCAGGCCCACTGCGCTCGGAGCCGCGGCCACCTGCACCGCGGCCAGGAGGTTGGCGGGGCCGTCGGGCCCGGCCAGCGTCGGGTTGCGCATGGCACCCGTGACGACGACGGGCCGGTCACTGGCGACCAGGAGATCGAGGGCGAACGACGTCTCCTCGATCGTGTCCGTCCCCTGCGTCACGACGACCCCGTGCACGCCCTGCTCGAAACGCCGGGTGATCTCGGCCGCCAGGGCCACCAGGTCCGGCAGGGTGAGGTCGCCGGAGGCGGTCTGCCGGAAGGCCACGGCCTCCAGCTCCGCCACCTCCTGGATCTGGGGCACCGCCTCGACGAGCTCCCGTGCACCCAGTCGGGGCGTGACCCCGCCGGCTGCTGACCGACCGTCGCTGGTGGAGGCGATCGTGCCCCCGAGGGAGAACACCGTCACCCGGGCACGGGCGGTTCGTCCGGTCACGCTGTCAGCCCACTCTCATCCGATGGTCAGGAACGCCCGGAAGGAGCGCTCCAGCTGTTCGGGGTCGAGGTCCCGGACGATCACCACCAACCGGGTGCCCGGGGGCATCGGCTGTGCGACGTGCTCGGGGCGGTGCACGACGTGCTGCACCGCGTTGAGTGCGACCGGCCCCGTCCCCCGGACGTCCAGCACACCCTTGACCCGCAGGACGTCCGGGCCGTGCCGGTGCAGCAGGAGGCTGAGCCACACGCTGAAGGCCTGCCAGTCCAGTGGTTCGCGCGTCGTCAGCTCCAGCGTCGAGATGCCGCGGAGGTGGGCGCCCTCGTCGCCCGGCGCCCGGGAGCCGCTGCCGGCAGCGCGGACCTCGGCCGCCGGGACCGTCCGAAGGACGTCGCCCTGGGCGGTCACGGCCACCCGGGCGGACGGATTGAGGTCGTGCACCCACCGGAGGAGCACCTCGACGCGCTCCGGCTCGACCAGATCGGCCTTCGTGATCAGCACCTCGTCGGCGGCCAGGAGCTGACGCAGTGCCACCTCGTGCTGCTCGGCCGCCCCGATACCCGTCATCGCATCGACCGTCACGCACACCCGGGCCAGGGCGTAGTGGTGCCTGAGGACCGGGTCGTTGGCGATCGTGAAGGCGATCGGGCCGGGATCGGACAGCCCGCTGGTCTCGATGACCACCTGGTCGCGGCGCGGCGCGGCACCGCGCTGTTCCGCGTCGAGGAGCCCGGCCAGCGCCTTCGCCAGGTCCTCCCGCCGGGTGCAGCACGCACAGCCCCCGGAGATGACGATCGGGGCGTCCGCGGAGCGCAACAGCAGGCCATCGTCGACCATCGTGGCGCCGAAGTCGTTGAGGATCACCGCCGGCCCGGGTGCTCCGGCGCGGCCGAGTTCCCCCCGGAGCAACGTCGTCTTCCCCGATCCCAGGAAGCCGCTGAGCACGGTCACCGCGCGACGGGACACCGCGGCGGCGGGCGGCCGGCCCGGTGCACCCAGCAGCATCACCGGCCTGCCTCGGCCAGCGCGGCAAGCAGGACGGGGTCGAGCGGATCGAGCGGACGGGACGAGAGCCTGCCGGCGGCTTCCCACACCGCCGGCAGGCCGGCGGCGACCTCGGCAGCACCCTTCCGGTCGGCGATGGTCAGGTGGCGTCCGGCGCCGGGGTCGGAGACGGTGAGTCCGTAGGGGGCCAGCACGGCGGCCAGGATGCGGGTGCGCCGGTGCCGGTCGCGGAGCGGCGGGGCCGACGGCTCCCCCGGGCGCACGCCGTCCGACCAGTGGTCCTCGGGGGCGAGTTCGTAGCAGAGCACACACACGGGACGTCCTTGGGCCGACGGGAGGTGTGCGCCCGGGGACGGCGGGGCGCCCCGCCGTCCCGGGCGGCCGGTCAGGACCCCGGCATGAACGGGCTGCCGGTGGGCCCGGGGTAGGCGTACCGGGTGCGGAAGTCGTCCGCCGCCGCCTCCATGGTGACCCAGCTGACGCCCTCGTGGCCGTTGATGTACTCGATCATGCGCTCGAGCATCAGCAGCACCTGCGGGCGTCCGGCGACGTCGGGGTGGATGGTGAACGCGTAGACGCCGTAGTCCTGCTCGCGGTAGACCCAGTCGAACTGGTCCTTCCACCACGCCTCGACGTCCCGGGGGTTGACCCACCCGGCGCTGTTCGGCGCCTTCTTGATGAACATCATCGGCGGCAGGTCGTCCATGTACCAGTTGGCGCCGATCTCGACCAGGTCGATCACCTCACCGCGCTCGAGCGGCTTCATCCAGGCGGACGCCTCCTGCGCATAATCGATCTTGGTCCAGGAGTCACCCACCCGGGCGTAGAACGGCATGAAGTCGTGGAGCCCCTGGCCGTGGTCGTAGGTGAACCCGTACTTCTGCAGCAGCGACGGGGTGCTGTTCGACATCTCCCACCACGGCGGCACATAGCCCCGGGGCGCCCGCCCGCTGACCTTGTCGATCAGCTCCACGCAGTAGGCCAGGACGTCCTCCTCCTGCTTGGGCGTCATCGCGATCGGGTTCTCGTGGGAGTAGCCGTGCGCGCCGATCTCGTGGCCGGCGTCGACGATCATCTTCACCGAGTCCGGAAAGGTCTCGATCGAGTGGCCGGGGATGAACCAGGTCGCCGGCAGGTCGAACTTCTGGAACAGCTTCAGCACGCGCGGGGTGCCGATCTCGCCGGAGAACATGCCCCGCTGGATGTCCGACGGCGAGTCCTCGCCGCCGTACGAGCCGAGCCATCCTCCGACGGCATCGATGTCAACACCGAAAACACACTTGATGTCCTTGGCCACGTCCGACTCCTTCTGGTCGACGACCGCTGCGCGGCGGCCCGGGGAACACGTGAGTGGGCACGATCTGATCTCCAGGTGCCGGAACTGCACACCCGGTGTGCGGCACCGTCACCCGGCGACGGTGGTGAGCAGCTCGTGGAGGTGTCCCATCACCTCCTCTGCGGTGCAGGCGTCGGCGTCCCTCGCCGTCATGTCGAAGAGGTCGGCCCCGTGCGGACCCGCGGCGGGATGCGCGCAGCAGTCGGTGAGGCCGGACGTGGGCAATCCGTGCCGGATCCGGTCCAGCGGACGCACACCGCTCACGGTCCCCACCCCCCGTCCGGCGGGGCGGACCGGATCAGGCCGGAGGCGAAGATCGGGAGGCAACGGGACCGGGAGATCGCCGCCGTCGACGTCATGCTGCTGTTGGGACCGAAGGTGATCAACCGACCCCCAGGATCGCCGCGACCTGACCCGCGGTGTCGATGATGACTCCGCCCTGGCCCGGGTGTGCACCGGGCAGCTCACTGTTGCAGAACGGCAGTGCCGCGCCAACCGACCCAGGAGTCCGGTGGAAGGGCTGACCGAGGAGGAACGGACGATCGTCGAGACGGTTCGGGGAGTTCGTCGACCGAGCGGGACCGGCCCCGGTCAGCGGGCGAACACGTACCGCTTGAGCGGCGGCTCGGCCGGCACGTCGGCAGCGTTGCCGGCGGGGTTCCCCGCGTAGGCCACGAAGCGTGCGTAGTCAGCGGCGAAGGTGCGCGGGTCCACGCCCGGCTGCAACGGCAGCAGGCACGCCGACGTGGCGATGCGGGCCGGCACCGCCGGTCCCGCGTGCGTGAGGGCGTCGATCGCGATCGCGTAGCCCACGGCGTCGTAGCTGCCGATCGCGAAGTGGTCGGCCGCGTTGGCCGGGCAGATGTCCTGGGTCGCCACGTTGGCGACCTTCCCGGCACCGGTGTACAGCGCGGAGCTGGGCCGCGGCCCCGCGTTCGGGACGACGACCTCGTCCAGCCGGGTGTAGGCCACGGTGTAGGAGATGCCGGCGAAGGTCTCCGCCCCGCTGTTGAGCGCGGCGGTGAACGCCGAGATCGAACGCTGCTGCCAGAACGAGGGGTTGCAGGACAGCTGGCAGGCGAGGTCGGCGACCGTCGTCCCGTGGTTGGAGGGGCTCAGCCCGATGACGTCGTCGACGAGGGCCCGGGTGTCCGGCCAGAACCGCAGTGCCCAGCGGGGCACCATCCCGCCCTGGCTCCAGCCGAGCACGTCGACCTTCTGCCCGCTGGCCTTGCTCATCGTGCGTACCGCGTTGACGACGTACTCCCCCGCCACCTGGATGTCGCCGGTGGCGTCGAACGGCAGGGTCACCGCGCACCAGCGCCAGCCCAGGCGGTCGAAGGCGCGCTCGTAGTTCCAGGAGAAGCCCACCTGCGGGTCCATGGTGGTGCCGGGAACCAGCAGGATCGGCGCCGAACCGCGCTTCGTGAGGGGGCCGTTGCACTGCAGGCTGGCCGCCAGCGCCCGGGCCGGCACCGACAGCGCGGGGCCCGGCCGGTCCACCGGCGCGTAGCCGGCCGTCGCCGCCGCGGTGTCCGCCTGTGCGGACGCCACCCCGCCGAGGCCGACCACCAGCAGCACCGTGGAGACCAGGACCGCCCAGCACCTGCGCACGCCGTACCCCCGTGTTCGCGGGACCGGCGCCGCTGCCGCTCCCCGCGCCGACCCTAAGGGCCACCGTGACCTGCGGCACGCCG
>JAOPUQ010000236.1 GCA_025963425.1 Modestobacter sp.
GCAGCTCGTGGTACGCCATGTCCGCCCGCACCCGCGGGTGCTGGGTGCCGCTCTGGCCCGCCTCGTTGATCCCGAACAGCTCGGTGACGAGCAGATAGGCGTCGGTGTGCAGCCCGGCCGACGTGGCTACGAGCAGGGTGTGCGGGGGTGAGCCCAGCGTGGTGTCCACCGTGTCCACCTCGGCGCCCGCGGCACCACCGCCCACGAGTCCGAAGTCGCCGAGCCGCTCGTCGAAGTCGACGCCCTCGAACGCCCAGCTCACCCGCTGGTCGTTGCTCTCCTCCGTGCGCTTGAAGTAGGTGGAGATGTCGAAGCCCTGAGCCGCCATCCCGGTGCCCGCGACGGCGTGGAGCTGCCGTCCGACGAACCGCCACATGCCGCCCAGCAGCCCGTCGCTCTGATGGTGGTACTCGCCCGGATCGGCCTTCCACGGCCGGATCCCCGACTCGGCGCGTCGGAGCTCGGTCACCGCGCCCCGGGGATAGGCGGGGTGGAAGGTGTGCCGCCAGTAGAACCCGTCGGCACCCATGTACATGAACCGCCCACCCCGCTCCTTGTAGGCGTGGACGGCGTCGAGGTAGTGCCCGTCCTTGTGCTCCGGGTGGGTGGCGGTGAGCAGCACGTTGTAGCCCTCGATGCGCTCCAGGCCGTCGTAGCTGATGTCCTCGTCGGTGATGACGTCGAACTCGTAGCCCATCTCGACGAGCCAGTCGATGAGGTGCAGGTCGGCGTTGAACTGCCAGGGGGCCTGCGTGAGCCAACTGTCGTACTTCGGCCGGAAGTTCAGGATCGGGCGCAGCCGTGAGGAGATGTGCACCCCGCTGAGGTCGCTGTGGGTGTCGTACTGCGAGTTGCCGTACTCCCGGTGCTCGGTGAGGAACAGGTTCTGGGGCTGCAGGATCGGCGTGCGGTAGACGAGCAACTCGGCGGCCCCGGCGTTCGTCGCCAGGTGCTCGTTGGCGTACGCCATGTAATCCGTGGTGGACATGATGACGGCGATCTTCGCCTGGTACTGACCCAGCGGCGGGCGGACGACGAAGGGGATGTAGTCCTCGTCACCGGCATCGGTGGTCAGCTTCACGGCGTACACCGCGCTGGGCAGGTCGCGGGGGACCTCGAGGGTGAAGTCCACATCCCACCGGGCGTCGTCGACGTCGTCGTCGTGGAAGTGAATGGCACCGTACTGGGCCGTGGCATGCCGCCAGCCGGTCTCCGTGCCGGCCCAGTTGTGCCCGGTCATGCCCCGGGCGGGGAGGCCGACCAGCTCGCCGTCCAGGCGGTACGGTCCCCGGTCCGCGATGCGGCGGCTGGGGATGTCCTCGGAGAAGTCCCACGAGGCGACGAGGGCGGTGGACAGGTCACCGGTCGGGCCGGGCCCACGCCGCTCGTCGAGCCCGGGGGCGGCGCCGAGCTTCATCGTCTCGATCTGGAGGCGGGACAGCGCCCTGTTGCACAGCCGCGGCGCGTCGATCTTGCCGTTGTAGAGGTCTTCGACGATCCAGCCCTGCGGCAGGTGGGAGCTGCCGCCCACCCCCTGGTCCTGGCCCACCGCGTGGCCGGCGAAGACCAGCGGTACGGCGTCGTGCTCGATCCTGCCCTGGAAGGTCGCCTCGACCGGTCCGGGATCGGGGTCGAGCGCGTAGCGGACCTGCGGCTCGTGGTGCAGGGTGGCCCGGCCGCTCTCGGCGTCGAACGTCGCCGCGACGAAGTGCCAGGCGCGGTCGCGCACGGGGGTCTCCGCCGTCAGCGTCTGGTCGTTGATGCGCAGGCAGACACGTCCTTCCTCGTCGAGGAAGAGCCCGTAGCCGCGCCCGTCACGCCATTTCGCGACGATGGCCTGCGGTCCCGGTTTCCAGTAGCCCTCCACCTTGGTCGGCATGGTCGGCCAGATCCAGCACTGGAGCGTCAGGCTGTCGACCCGCAGCGGCCGCCGGTCGGCCACGAGGGCATAGGACCCGCTCTGGATCCGCTGCGCCCGCCCGGGGTACGTGCCGTCCACGGCCGATTCGACCCCTGGTTCCTTCACCCCGGGGCCGGCCGGGTTCGTATCACCGTTGACCAGTCTCACCAACTGGGCGCGGTACTCGGCCGGCCCGTCGCAGTTCACGTAGAAGCTGACGGCGTCCCCCTGTTCCACCGTCCACTTGTCGCTGTAACCGGTCAGGCGCATCCACGCGGCGCCGTCCACCTGCGCCGCGGTCATCACGGCGACCAGTTCTCGCCGCCCGGGCTCTTCCAGGCGGGTGTGAAGTGCTCCGGCATGCCGTCCTCCTCCGGGAACTGCTCGAGGCGCATCCGGAAGATCTCCGCCTGGGCCTCCTGCTCGTCGGTGAAGACGTGGTCGTCGACGAACGTCGGCACCACACCACGGACTCCGGAGAGCCGGGCGATCCGCCACTCCTGCTCGGGCTTCGAGCAGACGATGATCAACTTGCCGCCGTAGGAGTCCGGTCGGGACGCACGCATCCGGATGAGGACCTTGTCGAGCTGCATGTCCTCCTGGATGCCGCCGTGCGGGCCGATCGCACTGCCCGGGCGCTCCGTGCGCACGACGGAGAAACCGGCGACGCCCTTCAGCATTTCCACGCTCGTCCGGACAGCGTCGAGCATCCGCTGACGGATCTCTGCCTGCCTGGGGATCCTGTACATCGCGCTCCTCACGGGATGACCGGCGGGACGCCGCCTCACGGCCCCGCCGGGCCGTCCGTCGGGCGGGGGCGCCAAGCATGGACTCACATGCCCGCAGTGTCACGACGGTCGGCCGCCGTTCCCGCCCGTGGGTCGGCCGTCGACGTGGCGGTCGCGCTCGACGAGTAACCCGGTCACCGGGAGTGGCCGACGTCGTCGGATCTCTGTGCTGGAGCCCAACAGCAAGACCGATGGGCGACGAGTCGCCCTCTCAGGTCCGACCAGGTGACTGCCAGGGGCAGAACACGGGCTCTCGCCGAGCCCCGGTGGACGATTCGTCACCATCGGACGGCGACGTCCAGCCAGTCGGGTGACGACGGCCGCGAGCTACTCAGCGGTCACGCAGCCCGACGAAGGCGAGGACCCGCTCGTCACCGAGGCGCCGACTTCCGCCCGTCGTCACGCGGCGTCATCGCCCACCCGTCCGAGTGCGCCGAACACGCCTGGGGATGACGGCGCGAGAGCGGTCGTGGACGCGATGAGCGGCCACACCCTTGACCCGCTCACAGCCACCGAGGAGCGTTCCCGCCCAACGGCGCCGGTCGCCGCGGGGGTTGCGATGCGCAACGTGGACGGGTCCAGGGCTTCGATCGTGCCGTCCGGAGCGCCCCGCGGGCCGATGGGCGTCGCACTGGCGCTGTCCGCTCCCGCCAGTCACCGCCCGTGGGCGACACCGATGTCCACCGGGGGCAGTTCCCGTCATGCCGCCGCTCCGGCGACCGGACCGGCCTGCCCGCCCAGGCAACCGAGCCCCGGCGCAGCGGTCCGGCGATCAGCAGTGAGGGAGGCCAGGTGAGCGCCGAGCAGGTGCCCGACACTGCCTCGGCCGAGTTGGAGGTGGTCGTCGACGACCGCCGGCTGGTGCTGTCGCCGGTACGGCCCTTCGTCATCGGCCGTGGAATGGGTGTGGACCTCGAGCTGACCCACCCGAACGTGTCGCGCCAGCACCTGGTCCTCGAGCCGGGTGCGGCCGGGTGGACCCTGACCGACCGCAGCCGCAACGGCACGTTCCTCGGCGAGGAGCGCATCACCCGGCTGACCATCGGGGCCCCGACCACGGTGCGGCTCGGCGGGGCGGCGGACGGGGTGCAGATCGAGCTCGTCCCCCGCCGTCCCGGGGAGCGGGCGGGCCTGGAGACGAGGCTCGCCGGGCAGGGCCGCCTCTCCGGCGTCCACCAGGTGCGCGGGCAGCGGATCACGGTCGGCCGGCTCCCCGACAACGACGTCGTCCTGGACGACCTCCTGGTGTCCCGCCGGCACGCCCAGCTCGACCTGACCCCGTCCGGGTACCGGATCACGGACCTGGGCACCGGCAACGGGACGTTCGTCAACGGTCAACGCGTCACCGAGGCGATCCTGCAACCGGGCGACGTCATCGGCATCGGCCACGCCCTGCTGCAGCTCGACGGCGACCGCCTGATCGGCTTCGTCGACACCGGCGGGAACACCTTCGAGGCCGACGGCCTCACGGTCACCACGTCCAAGGGCAAGACCCTGCTGCAGTCAGTGAGCTTCGCCCTGCCCGGCCGCAGCCTGCTGGCGGTCATCGGACCCAGCGGAGCCGGCAAGTCGACCCTGCTGAACGCCCTCATCGGCGCCCGGCCGGCGGACGTCGGACACGTCCGCTACGCCGAACGCGACCTGTACGACGACTACGACGAGTTGCGTCACCGCATCGCCCTCGTGCCCCAGGACGACGTGCTGCACACCCAGCTGTCCGTCCGGCAGGCGCTGTCGTACGCCGCGCGGCTGCGCTTCCCCGCGGACACCACCGAGGCCGACCGCCGGCTCCGGGTCGATGAGGTGCTGGCCGAGCTGGGCCTGTCCGCGCAGGCCGACCAGCGGATCACCAGCCTGTCGGGAGGGCAGCGCAAACGGACCAGCGTCGCCCTCGAGCTGCTGGTCAAACCGTCGCTGCTGTTCCTCGACGAGCCCACGTCCGGCCTCGACCCGGGGATGGACCGGTCGGTCATGCGGACACTGCGGTCCATCGCCGACGACGGGCGGACCGTCGTGGTGGTCACGCACAACGTCGCCAACCTGGAGGTGTGCGACCAGCTGCTGATCCTCGCGCCGGGAGGGTGGGTCGCCTACTTCGGCCCGCCCGACGGGGCGCTGCGGTACTTCGACCAGCCGGACTTCGCCGACATCTTCATCCAGCTCACCACAGCCCCCGGTGAGCACTGGGCGCGCAGGTTCCGGGAGTCGGCCGACCACGAGCGATCGGTCGGCGCCCCGCACGCTCCGCACGAGGGTCGACCGTCGCCGCGGGCGCTCCCCGGTGGCAGCCCGCGCCAGCAGGGGCCGTTCTCCCAGCTGGCCGTGCTGTTCCGCCGGTACGTCGCCGTCATCGCCTCCGACCGGCAGTACGCGATCTCGCTGGCCGTCCTTCCCCTCGTGCTCAGCCTGCTGGCGCGCGCCGTGCCCGGCTCCTCGGGACTGTCCGTGACGGCCGCTCAGCAGGCCGACGACCCGCCCCCCACGCAGCTCCTCATCGTCCTGATCATCGGGGCAGCGTTGATGGGCGCGGCAGCCTCCGTCCGGGAGCTGGTCAAGGAGAGACCCGTGTACCAGCGGGAACGGGCGATCGGGTTGTCGATCGGGGCGTACCTGGTCTCGAAGGTCCTCGTCCTCGGGATCATCACCGGTCTCCAGGCGACGTTCTTCACCCTGATCAGCCTCCTCGGCCGGGACGGCCCCGACGATCCCGTGGTCCTGCCGTGGGGGCGCGCCGAGATCCTGCTGGCCGTCCTCGGGGTCACCTGGACGAGCATGCTCATCGGCCTGGCGATCTCCGCCGCCATCGACAACGCCGACCGCGGGATGCCCCTGCTGGTCCTCGTGATCATGGTCCAGCTCGTCTTCTGCGGCGGGCTGTTCCCGGTCCACGACCGGCTGGTGATCGAGCAGCTCGCCTGGCTCGTCCCGTCCCGGTGGGGCTTCGCGATGACGGCTGCGACGACCGATCTGAGCAGGCTCGACCGCGGCCCGAGTGACCCGCTCTGGGAGCCGACGGCGTCCGGCTGGTTCTCCAACGCCACGCTGCTGATCGCGATCATGATCGCGCTGACGGCCGTCATCGTCGTCCTGGTGGCCCGACTCGATCCGCATCGTCGCACCGCCAAGGCGTGAGGAGCCCGCACCGCAGATGGACGGATCGACAGCCAGGACGACGGGGTTTCCTGCGGTGCGTGACCAGGCGAAAGCTGCCTGTGAAACGGCGAGCGAACGGGTGAGCGAGCGCGGCCGAGCCCCCTGTACGCGGGTGGTGCAGCCACCTACGCTCGCCCCACGCCTGCGGGGCAGCTCAGGTGCACGGGCGCCCCGGTCACTGCGCTGGACCTCATCCGGGCTCGCACTCCCCACTCGTCGAGGGAGCACATCGGCATGATCCCGCGGACGTTCGGCCCCTACGAGATCGAGTCCCTGCTGGGCTGCGGCGGAATGGGCGAGGTCTACCGCGCCAGGGACACCCGGCGCGAACGACTGGTCGCGCTCAAGGTGCTGCCCCAGCTCCTCATCAACGACCGTGACTACCTCAACCGGTTCCGTCGGGAGCAACACGTCGCCGCGCGCCTGCGCGAGCCACACGTGATCCCCATCCACGACTTCGGCGAGATCGACGGCCGGCTGTTCATCGACATGCGACTGGTCGACGGCGAGGACATCGGTTCGCTGCTCGAGCGCAACGGCCCGCTCACCCCGTCGCGCGCCGTGCACCTCATCGAGCAGATCGGGGAAGCGCTCGCCGCCGCGCACGCCGACGGCCTCGTCCACCGGGACGTCAAACCGTCGAACGTCCTGGTGACGCCCGCGGGCTTCGTCTACGTGGTCGACTTCGGCATCGCCCGGTCGATCGGCATGACGAGGACGTCGCTGACGATCACCGGGGCCACGATCGGCACCCTCGACTACATGGCCCCAGAGCGGTTCACGAACCAGCCGATCGACGGCCGGTCGGACACCTACTCGCTGGCCTGCCTGCTGTACGAGTGCCTGACCTGCTCGCGGCCCTTCCCCGGCGAAGACCTGCCCTCCCTCATGTACGCCCATCTCTACGACGCGCCGCCGCAGGCGAGCAGCATCTCGGCCGGCGTGCCCCCGGCGCTGGACGAGGTGATCGGCCGGGGCATGGCGAAGCGCCCGGAGGACAGGTACGAGACCACGCTGGAGTTCACCGGGGCGGCCGGGAAGGCTCTCCAGACACCCAGCCCGGCTGTGCCCGCTCCCCTCACCGCCGGCCCCACATACGTTGCCGCCGCCGGCGATGCCGCGGCGGCCCCAGCCCCAGCCCCAGCCCCTGCCCCTGCCGAGCAGGACGACGCCCCGGCTGCCTTCCGGCCCACTCACGTCGTGGCCCCCCTGCCGATCGGCGCACTGGGGATCACGTCGGAGAACGGAGGCCACCGGTCGGTGGACCAGCTCCCGACACCGTCCGGATCCACCCAACCGCCCGTGGGGCAGCCGGTCGGCAGCGGTGCCGGCACCGGTGGCGGCACCGGTAGCGGCAGTGGTGGAGGCAGCGGTGGGGGCAGCGCGCCTCCTCCACCGCCCGCCGAGGAACGACCGGGTAGCGGCGCGTCAGGCAGCCCCGCTCGGCACCGGCATCGCGCGTGGGCCCTCATGGCCCTCGTCACCGCGGTGGTGGTCGCGCTCGTCCTGGTCAGTGTGATGGTCCTTCGTCCTTCCGGTGACCGCGGAGGCAACAGCGCGGACCAGGCGTCGACCGGGTCGCCGGCCGCACAGAGCAGCACGGCACCGCCCGAGATCGCGCAGAGCGTGCCGATCCCGTCGGCGGGCGGCGTCGTGCCCGTGGGGGCGACCCCCGGCTACATCCAGGTCGCGCCGAACGGACGCTTCGCCTACATCGCCAACCGCGACGCAGGCGTCGTCACCGTGCTCGACACGACTCTGGCGACGGTGACCGCGACCATCCCGATCGAGGCCGGTCCGCCGCAGTTCATCACCTTCTCCCCCGATGGCCGGACCGCGTACGTCACCGTCTTCAACAAGGACTTCACGACCAACGTCGTCGTCTTCCTGGACACCGCGACCAACAAGCCCGTCAAGACCGTCCCGGTCGGCAAACGGCCCTTCGCGCCGGCGACCACCCCGGACGGGCGCCTGCTGTACGTGCCGAGTCACAACGACGGACGCGTCGACATCGTGGACACGACCAGCGGGGAGGTCGTCGGCGGCGTCGCGACGCCACCCAATCCGCACTGGGTGGTCTTCAGCAACGACGGCCGGTTCTTCTACACCGCTGACCACGAGTCCGGTGTGGTGACGGTCTTCGACGCTGCCACCAACGGCCTCATCACGGAGATTCCGGTCGGGGTGTCGCCGCACAGCCTGGCCATCTCCCCGGACGGTTCCCGTCTCTCGGTGGTGAACTTCGACAGCAACACACTCTCGGTGATCGACACGGCCACCAACACCGTCGTCGCCACCGTCGACATCGGACTCCGCCCACAGGACGTCACCTATGCCCCCGATGGCGGGCACCTCTACACCGCCAACGTCGACGACGGCACGGTCGACGTGGTCGACACGGCGACCAACGTCGTGACGGCGCGGATCCCGACCGGCAACTCACCGAGCAGCATCTCGGTGCTGCCGAACGGCCGGCAGGCGTACGTCACCAACCTCGCGGACGGCACGGTCCGGGTACTCGACATCACCGCGGTCTGACCGGGCCCCCTGCCTGCCCCGCCCTCGGGTCTCGTCGACCAGCCGTCGAGTCGACCAGCCGTCTCGTCGACCAGCCGTCGAGTCGATCAGCCGTCGATCAGCCGTTGCCGACGGTCCGCCCCGACTCGCGGCTGTTCTCCGGGATCCGGTCGCTGAGGTCGGGCAGGTTGCCCTGGGACACCCCGCCCGGGTCGTTGCCGCTGCGGTTCTTGGGGTTGTTCGCGGAGGTGCCGATGTTCCCGTCGACCGGGCCACACGCCGTCAGGGTCCCGCCGCCCACGAGCACCACGAAAGCCGCGAGCAGCGCCGCCACGGACCGTCGAATGGTCATGACCGGAACCTAGGCAGCCGGCAACTGCCCCGCTACGTCCATTGGTCACCAGTCGACATACCTGACCGCCCGGATCCCGCTGACCCGGACGGCGATCAGCCGACCGGCGCCGTCCGCCGGACGGTCAGGTGCGGGGTGACGGCCAGGGTCTGGGCGACCACGCAGTACCGCTCGGTCAGCGACGCCAGCTTCTCCAGCGTGCTGTCGTCGGCGTCGGTGTCCAGGTCGGCGAACACCTCGATGTCGCGCATGCCCACCGGCGCGCCCCGGGAGACGCCGAGCGTGCCGCGGGCATCCATCTGGCCCCGCGCGGTGAACGAGGCGCTGCGCACCTCGATGCCCATCGCCGTCGCCACGCTGCGCAGCGTCACCCCGGCGCAGCCGAGCAGCGCCTGCAGCAGCATGTCCCCGGAGCAGGCGTCCGAGCCGTCGCCGCCGGTGAACGGGTGCAGCCCGGCGCGCACCGGGCCGGCCCAGGTCTCCACGGTCGCGGTGACGCCCGGATCGGTCCAGGCGGCGCGGGCCTCCATCGGCGCGCACGCCGTCGCGGGGTCGTCGCGGTACCGCTGCTTGAGTGGGGTCTGCAGTGCGCGGAGTTCAGCGGCGTCCACGGTCGGATCCTCCAGCCAGACGGGTCAGGCCCCCGATGCTCGTCCGTCCGGCGCGCCGGTGCCACGCGGCCGGGTGACCCGGAGCTGCCCGGCCCCGGCAGCGGTCAGGACCGGGCCCCCGGGGCGGCCATCCCCCGCGCGTGCGCCAGCGCCCACTCCAGCGCGTGGTCGGCGACCTGCTCCCAGCCCGGCAGCAGCGGGGGTCATCCAGAGTCCGTGCACCAGCACGATGGGCGGCTTCGCGGACACGTCAGGCCTCCAGGAAGGCGAGGAGTTCGGCGTTGAACTGCTTCTCGTGCTCGCCGACCAGCCCGTGCGGGGCCCCGGCGTGGACCTTGAGCGTCGCGTCGGGCACCAGCTGCGCGGACTTCATCGCCGAGGCGACGATCGGCACGATCTGGTCGTCGTCCCCGTGCACGATCAGGGTGGGGACGTCGATGGCCTTCAGGTCCTCGGTGAAGTCGGTCTCGGAGAACGCCGCGATGCACTCCAGGGCACCGCGGATCCCGACCTGCATGCTCTGCAGCCAGAACTCGTCGCGCTTGCCCTGCGAGACCACGGCGCCGTCCCGGTTGGCACCGTAGAACGGCGCGGACAGCTCCGCGTAGAACTGCGACCGGTCGCCCGCCACCCCGGCGCGGAGGCGGTCGAAGGCGTCGATCGGCAGGCCCTCGGGGTTCGCGTCGGTCTTCAGCATCAGCGGCGGGACGGCGCCGAGCAGCACCGCCTTGGCGACCCGTCCGGTGCCATGCCGGCCCAGGTAGCGGGTGACCTCACCGCCGCCGGTGGAGTGTCCGACCAGGACGACGTCGCGCAGGTCCAGCCGCTCGATCAGCCCGGCCAGGTCGTCGGCGTAGGTGTTCATCTCGTTGCCGTCCCAGGGCTGGGAGGAGCGGCCGTGCCCGCGCCGGTCGTGGGCGATCGCCCGGTAGCCGTGTGCCGCGACCAGCTCCAGCTGGGCGTCCCAGGCGTCGGCGTTCAGCGGCCAGCCGTGGCTGAAGACCACCGGCCGGCCGGCTCCCCAGTCCTTGAAGAAGATGCCGACGCCGTCCTCGGTGGTGTGGGTGCCCATGCCGTCCTCCAGGTCGAGTGGCTCATCGGGGCAGCCGCACGTCCTCGCCGACCTCGGCTGCGCACCCCGAGCCTGGCCCGCCCACCGGGCTCCCGGCTGGGCTCTGCCTGCACACTTCCTGGCCCTGCGTGCACGAACCGGGGACACCGCGTTTCCGGCACCCCGGCGGGACCGCCCGCCGGGCTCAGCCGCCGAGCAGCGCCGGGTCGGGGGTCGCCTCCTCGAGGTCGTCCACGAGGAGCACCCGGTGCAGCGGGTACATCTCGATCCGGTCCGCGTCGCCTCCACCGGTCGTCACGGTGAGCCAGCCGGTCGGGCCGAAGCGCACGATCCGGTGTTCCAGCTCCAGCTGGCCGGAGGGGTGCGCGTCGTCCTGGACGGTGACCGTGCCCCGGTAGAGGTGCCGGTCGTTCAGGGTGGTGATGTCCATGACGGGACGCTAGTGCCGCCGCCGCCCTCGTGTGTCCGGCGCGGCCGGGGTGGAGCACCGTCCGACCCCGTGCCGCAGCCGGCGTCGACCCGCCGCCGCCCCGTCATCGGCCATGGGATCCAGCGGGCAGTTCCTCGAGAGCGAGCGCCAGCACCAGCGGGGTGTGCCGGTGCGAGGAGGAGATGTCGCCGATGAGGTCTTCGATCCGCTGCAAACGGCCGTACAGCGTCTGCCGGCGGAGGCGCAGCGCCTCAGCCGTCCTCACCTTCGATGAGGAGTGGGCGAGGTAGACACGGAGCGTCCGCACCAGATCGGTGCCGTGGGCCGCGTCGTGGTCGTCGAGCCGGCCGATCTCCTCGCGCACCAACTGGGTGGCCAGCGGCTCGTCGCGGACGCCGGCAAGGAGCAGCGGAGCGGTCATGTCGGCTGCCGACACGACCTGATCGCCACCCGCGGTCAACGCGAGCGCGGTCCGGGCCCGGACGATCGACCGGTCGACGTCCTCCAGCCGACCGACCACCGTGCCGACCACGACCCGCGGCCGGGAGTTCCCGAGCCCGTCCATGGCGCTCAGCACCGCCCGCGCCTCGGCCAGTACCGAGGATGTGCGGACGACGGCCACCACGTGCTCGTCGACGTCGGCGACGAGCGCCGTCCCGGGCGCGAGCGCGGCCACGACCGCCCGGACGATCGAGTCGGGCTCGACCGCCCCGACATCGGCGACGACCAGCGCGACGTACCGGCCCTCGGCCGGAAAGGGCAGCCCGAGCACCCTGGCCCGGGTGACCAGCTCAGCGGGCGTCCGCCAGCGCCGCTCGATCAGGTCGTCGACGAGCCGCCGGCGCCGGTCGTCCAGGTCACCTGCCGCCGTGGAGCGCAGCAGCGCCAGCCCCAGCGCCTCGGCACCGTAGGCGCACGCCTCCATGACCGTCGGGCCGTCGGTGCTGCAGGGAGGGAGGACGACGATCTGGCCCCAGTGCCGCTCCAACAGGAGGATGTCCTGCCGGGCGAGCGGCCGTCTCCGGCGGGCGGAGGACCCGCCGTCCACCCCTGCGGAGGCCACCAGCGCGCCCTCCGCCGTGGTGACCACCACCGGCGCGGAGACCAGCTCGGCGAGCACGGTGGTCAGTTCCTGCGGTCCGGCACCGTCCAGCAGCGCGTCGGTCAGCGTCTGGCGGACGTTCCGCGCCCTGCGCGTCGAGGTCGCGGCCCGTTCGAGGATCGCCGACTGGACGGCTTCGGTGACCTCGACGAAGGGAGCGACATCGTGCAGGACCAGCAACGGCAGCCCGTGCTCGCGGCATGCGGCGACCAGCGCCGGGGAAGGCTCGACGTAGCTCCAGCCGAGCTCCAGGGCGAGAGCGGCCGCACCGCGCCCGGCCAGCGCCGCGACATAGGCGGCCTCCCCCAACGGGCCACGCCCGCTGATGCCCAGGCCCGTGGTGAGCAGCAGCTCACCACCCTTGAGCAGGTACGGCGCCTCCGCCAACTCGCT
>JAOPUQ010000259.1 GCA_025963425.1 Modestobacter sp.
GAGGCTGACGGCTCGGGCCAACCCGCAGCTGAAGCTCATCTCCTTTCCCCACCCGGGGAAGCGCTCCGCCCTGGGGGTGGGGATCCGGGCCGCCACCGGCGAGATCCTGCTGCTCTGCGACTCGGACACCCACTGGCGGCCCGGGCTGCTCCGCGCGGTGCAGATGCCCTTCGTCGACTCCTCGGTGGGCGCCGTGGGCACCCGGCAGAACGTGCACCTGCCGCACTCGAGCATCTGGCGCCGGGTCGCCGACTGGATCATCGACCTGCGCTACCTGGACTACGTGCCGGCCACGTCCCGGGCCGGCGCCGTCGTGTGCGTCTCCGGCCGGACGGCGGCCTACCGGCGCGCCGCGGTGATGCCGGTGCTGGAGAACCTGGAGCACGAGTTCTTCCTGGGGCGCCGCTGCGTCGCCGGGGACGACGGCCGGTTGACCTGGCTGGTGCTGGCCAGCGGCTACCGGACGATGCACCAGGACAGTGCCCGCGCGATGTCGATGTTCCCCAACACCTTCCGCGCGTTCTGCAAGCAGCGGATCCGCTGGAGCCGCAACTCCTACCGCTGCTACCTGACGGCCGCGTGGAAGGGCTGGCTGTGGCGGGTGCCGCTGGTCAGCCAGATCACCGTGCTGCAGATCCTGTTCACGCCGGTGACGATGTTCGCCGCCGTGTACTACGTCGTCGCGTCGGGCTTCAGCGACCGTGGCTGGCAGGCGCTGGCGCTGTCGCTGGCCTGGGTGCTCATCGGTCGGGCCATCCGGAGCTTCAGCCACCTGCGCCGGTGTCCGGCCGACATCCTGATCCTGCCGCTCGTGGCCGTCGTCATCGCGATGGTGGCGCTGCCGATCAAGGTGTACGCGCTGGTCACCATGAACAGGCAGGGCTGGCTGACCCGCCGGACCGACCTCATCGGCGGCGAGAGTCAGGACCAGGCCAGCCTCACCACGGTGCCGGCCGCCACGGTGCCGGCCGCCACGACGGTGACCGCATGAGGCGGGCGCTGAGCGCGCCGCGGTTGGTGGGCGCCGCGGCGCTGGCGCTGGCTGCTGTGAGCATGCTGCTGGTCACCAACCCGCTGTCCGCCGAGCGGCCCGAGCCGGCTTCGGAGAAGCCGGCGACCCGGCAGACCGCGGCCATGTCCCAGACCTCGGCGGTGGACGCCGAGCGGCAGAGCGCCCTCCTGGCCCAGGAGGACCAGCGGCTGCTCACCCTGGTGTCCTCGGTCCGGCCGGGCTGGGGTCCGTATCTCCAGGACGTCGGCGGAGTCCAGACCCTGGTGCTCACCGCAGGACGGCTGCCCTACGGATTGGCGGACCTCGTGGCGCTCGGTGCCGCCGAGGTCCAGCCCGACGGCACGGTGCTGCTCACCCGGCACGTGTTCGTCGCGCCAGGCGCACGGCTGGCCGTCGACGCCCCCGGCACGACGCTGCGGCTGCGCAGCGAACAGTCCGGCTTCGTGTCGCTGGTGGCCTGGAAGGCCGACCTCACGTTGTCCGGAGCCGAGGGCCGCCCGCTCGCGGTGACCAGCTGGGACCCGGGACTGCAGCGCCCGGACCCGAGCACGGTCGACGGCCGCGCGTACGTGCGGGACGTCAGCGGCGGCATGGAGTTGCGCTTCCTCGATGCCAGTGGCCTCGGCTTCTGGGCCGGCCGGACCAGCGGGGTCGCCTGGACGGGCAGCTCGAGGACCGCGGCGACCGGGGCGGCCATCGGCTCGACGTTCCGGCACAACCACTACGGGGCCTTCGCCTCCCGGGGCAAGGGACTCACCGTCGCCGACTCCGACTTCTCCGGCAACACCGTGGATGGACTGTGGCTGCACCGCAGCACCGCCGAGGCGACGATCAGCCGCTCGACGGCGCGGGGCAACGGCCGGCACGGCTTCTCCGCCGACCATGGCTCGGAGCTGGTCAGCTACGTCGACGTCACCGCCGAGAAGAACGGCGCCTACGGCATCTTCTTCAGCGGAACTCCACTGTCGGCCGGGCAGTCGGCCGGCGGGGCGTCCCTGCGCGTGTACGGCCGGGTGAGGGTGTCGGGTGGCGCCTTCCGGGAGAACGCCAAGGCCGGGCTCCGGGTGGTGGACGGCGACTACGTGGCCATCACCGACACACGGGTCGCGGACAACACCGACGGCATCGTGCTGGCGGGGACCTCCGCCCCCACGAAGGTGGAGAACGCGACGGTCACCGGCAACCGACGGTTCGGCATCTCGGTGAGCGGCGCCTCGGCCACGGTGACGGGGAACGAGCTGTCGGGCAGCGAGACCGCGATCCGGGTACGGGACGCGGCAGTGGCGGTCACCGGGAACGACATCCGTCATGCGACCAGGCACGCCATCTCGGTCGTGGGCGCGGCCACCGGGTCGTCGCTGAGGAACAACACCATCGGCGGCCGGGGCCCGAGTGGACTCGACGTCTACCGGGTCGATGCAGGCGTGACCGTCGACGAGTCGGGCAACGACGTCGAGGGCTGGACGCGGGACCGGGACAACTCGACCTATTGGGCGAACTTCGTCCCCAACCACCCGATGCTCCTGCTGTGGGTGCTGCTCCTGGGCGCACCGGTCTTCCTGAACCTGCGGGGCCGCCGCCAGCGAGTCGCGCCCGGCACCACGCCGTACCCGGACGGGATGCGCCGGCAGCGCGCTCCCCAGCTGCGTGCCGAGCGCCGGGTTGCGGGCCGGTCAGCGTGATCCGCGCTCTCGCGCTCTTCTCCTCCCGCTGCGCAGGCGCCTACCGTCACCGGATGAGCCGTTCCGCCACGCTGTTGGCCGTGCTCGGTCTGCTCGCGCTGAGCGCCTGCTCGTCCGGCTCCGGCTCCCCCGGCAACGACGACGGGGCGGCGCCCTCGTCGACGAGCGCGCCCTCGGGGTCCGCCGCGCCGTCGTCGCCCTTCTCGGTCCCCCTTCCTCCGCCGGCTTCGTGTGAGGGCGTTCCCGCCGTCGACGTCTCCACGGCGGCCGCCCTCCAACGGGCACTGGACGACGCCGTCCCCGGGCAGGTCATCCGGCTGGCCGACGGTCGGTACGAGGGCAACTTCGTGGCCACGGCGAAGGCCGGAGCGGAGGCGCCGATCCACCTCTGCGGCAGCCGTGGCGCGGTTCTCGACGGCGGCAAGATCGACGGTGCCTACACCCTGCACCTGAGCGGGGCTGCCTACTGGCAGGTCACCGGGCTGACCGTGACCGGCGGCAAGAAGGGCGTGATGGTGGACGGCGGCGTCGGAAACTGGCTCGAGGGGCTACTGGTGACCTCGATCGGCGACGAGGCGATCCACCTGCGCGCCGGCAGCACCGACAACGTCGTGACGGGGAACACCGTCCGGGACACCGGGCTGCGCCGGGCCAAGTTCGGTGAGGGCATCTACATCGGCACCGCGGAGAGCAACTGGTGCCGGATCAGCAACTGCCAGCCCGACCGCAGCGACCGCAACCTCGTCGAGGGGAACGACATCTCCGGCACGACGGCGGAGTCGGTGGACATCAAGGAGGGCACGAGCGGCGGTGTCCTGCGGGGCAACACCTTCGACGGCTCGACGATGGAGGAGTCCGACTCCTGGGTCGACGTGAAGGGCAACGGCTGGCGGATCGAGGACAACTCGGGCACGGCCGCGCCCGAGGACGGCTTCCAGGTGCACGAGGTGGTCGACGGCTGGGGCCGGGACAACGTCTTCACGGGCAACACCGGGAGGGTCGACGCGCAGGGCTACGTGGTGGACGTGGCCGGCCCGCGCGCCATCCAGGAGAGCACCACGGTGACGTGCGACAACAGCGCCGGCGGCGCGGGCAGCGGGCTGAGCAACGTCGACTGCGGGAACTCCTGACCGGTCCCACAGGACGTCGCGGCCCCGTACTCGGCAGAGTGCGGGGCCGCAGTGCTGTCGCGACGGGGGCCGGGACGGGCTGTCGCGACGGGGGCCAGGACGGCCGACCTCACGCCATCGCGGGCTCGGCGTCGGTCAGTCCACCCCGGAGCATCTCCCGGAGTTCCGGGGTGTCGTCGTGGCCGTGCTTGGCCACGGCATGGGCCGTCGCGGCGTCGAGGACCTCCTCCTCCTGGCCGGCGATGGTCAGGGTGCAGTTGTTGTCACTGGGGACCTTCCGGCAGTCGATCATCTTGCGGGCCATCTGGTGTTCTCCCTGTTCGGGCCGGGCCGCGGACGCGGCGTCCGGCCGGGGGTCGGCGTCGTCGGCCGGCGGCGCCGCGGAACTGCCTGTTCGTCGTCGCCGGCTAGCGGGCGTAGTTGCTCGCGCCGAACCAGTCGACCGTCACGGCCGGCTCGTCACCGACCACCCACGCGTCGTGCCCGCTGGGGAGCGAGGTGACGTCACCGGGGCCGGCTTCGAACTCGGTGCCGTCGTCCATCCGGATCCGCACCCGCCCACTGACGTGGTACTGCATGTGCGGCGCCTGGCAGCTGTCCGTGCCGGCGATGGGCTTGACGTCCGTGGACCAGCGCCAGCCCGGCTGGAACACCAGCCGGCCGACCTCCTGGCCACCCACCTTCAGGATCTCCGCCCGCCCGTGCGGGAACTCACGGACCTCGTCCGGGGTGCTGAAACTGAGGTGTTCGGTTTCCTGTGCGGACATCACCGCCTCCTCGAGCAATGAGTGCTGTGGTGCGGCCGCACGCGTAGTCTGACCTGCACGTAAGTAAGAGTCAAGGGAGCATGGCGTGTGGAGCGAACGGGGACCAGGGACGACCGGGACGACGACGCGCATCCTCGACGTGGCCGAGCGGCTGCTGCAGGCGCGGGGCTACAACGGCTTCAGCTACGCCGACGTCGCCACCGAGCTGGGCATCACCCGGGCCGCACTGCACTACCACTACCGGGGCAAGGCCGAACTCGGCGAGGCGCTCATCGCCCGGTACGCGGACCGGTTCTCCGCGGCCCTCGCCGACCTCGACGCCACGTCGTCGGACGCCCCGGCCACGCTGGAGGGGTACGCCGAGCTGTACGCCGAGGTGCTGGGCCGGCACCGGATGTGCCTGTGCGGCATGCTCGCCGCCGAGTACCTGACACTCCCGCCCGCGATGCAGCGCGGCGTCACCGCCTTCTTCGAGCACAGCTCGGCCTGGCTGCAGGCAGTCCTGGAACGGGGGCGACGGGAGGGCACCCTGGCCTTCTCTGGCCCGGCCGCGGACAGCGCGGCGATGGTGCTGGGCGGCATGGAAGGGGCGATGCTCGTCAGCCGGCTGAGCGGTGACGTCGACGGCTTCCGGGCAGCAGCCGCCCGGCTGCTCGCCGGCCTGTCGACCGCCGCCGACCAGATGACGGCCTGACAGCGATCCGGCTCGGAACGGAAGGGGCCTGAGAACATCGCGGCCCCGCACTCGCCAGAGTGCGGGGCCGCGGCGCTGTCTCAACCAGACGTGCGCCCGAAGGGATTCGAACCCCTAACCTTCTGATCCGTAGTCAGATGCTCTATCCGTTGAGCTACGGGCGCGGTGCACCGCCTCGGCGGTGCGGACCAAGTGTAGCGG
>JAOPUQ010000276.1 GCA_025963425.1 Modestobacter sp.
TCCGGTCTGGTCGGGGGTTCCGGTCTGGTCAGCCACGACGGCCCTCCCATTTGGTCGACAGCACGACGGTCGTCCGGGTGCGTGCGACGCCCCGGATCCTGTTCAACGCGCTGATGGTGTCCTCCAGTGCCGGGATGTCCGCCACACGCACCTTGAGCACGTAGCCCTCGCTGCCGGCCACCCGCCAGCAGTCCTCGACCGAGGGCAGCGCGGCCAGCGCCTCCTCCAGCCCGGTGTCGTCGACCTGGTCGCTCTCGATGACGCCGACCAGCGCGGTCACCCCGAGGCCGACGGCCGCCGGGTCCAGGACCGCCCGGTAGCCGGTGATGACCCCGGACGCCTCCAGCTTGCCGACCCGCTCGTGCACCGAGGGCGCCGACAGCCCGACCTGGCGGGCGAGCTCGGCATAGCTGGCCCGCCCGTTGGCCCGCAACAGGCTGATCAGCTGCTCGTCCACCGCGTCGATGACGCCCCTCCGGTCCTCGTCACGTCCCGGGACACGGCCCGGAACACCGATCCCGCGCAGACGGCGCGACATCAACACGTCCGAGTATCGCCGCGGTCGTACATTGGGGGGCGACGAGGGGGGTGGCCTGATGGTCTTCCTGGTGATGTTGGTGATCGCGGTGGCCGTGGTCGTGCTCGTGATGCGCGCGGCCTCGGCCCAGAGCGGAGGGACCGGCGGTGCCGGCCGGCCCGACCGGCCCCCCAGGCCGCCCCGAACCCAGCGGCCCGTCCGGCCGCTGGCCCCCGACGACGACCCCGAGTTCCTGCGCGAGCTCGAGCGACGCACCCGCCGCGACGACGGCGCGGCCAGCTGACCCTCCCGGCCCCGCACGGACGACGAGCCGTCAGCCCCGTGCGGGGCTGACGGCTCGCTGGGTTCCGGGGGTCAGGCGGCGGTGGTGTCCCGGCGCTTCTCCGCGGCGGCGGCGCCGCCGAAGAACCGCCGCCAGCCGGCCCGGCGCGGGGCCGGCGACTCCACGACGACGGTGAGCGCACCGGGACCGGCCGCGGCCGGGGTGCTGCCGGTCCGCCCGTCGGCCGGCCAGCCCAGGCCGGTGCCGTCGGGCGGCGAGCCGGGCCAGCCGAGGCCGCCATCGGTCGCGGTGGCCGGGCGTCGGCCCCGGGCGTGCCGGAGGGTGCCGAGCGACTCGGGCGCCTGGCGTTGCAGGGCAGCCGCCACGATCGGGTGCACGCCGGCGCCGTCGCCGGCCGCGTGCCTACCCACGGTGAACTCCACCGGGATCAGTCATGGGGTCAGGATGACACGTCGGGGGGACCTCAGCAGCACTTTGGGGTCGCCGGGCGGCAAGACCACCCGAATTAGTGACGCAGCGTGATCGTAGCGAGAGCGGTGGGCGCTCGGCTCAGCTGACGCCGGCGTAGCTGTGCAGACCGGTGGACACCATGTTCACGTAGAGCAGGTTGAAGACCATCACGGTCAGCCCGACCACGTTCACCCACGCCGACGGGCGGCCGCGCCAGCCGGCGGTGGTGCGGGCGTGCAGGTAGGCGGCGTAGACGACCCAGGCGATGAAGGCCCAGGTCTCCTTGGGGTCCCAGCCCCAGAACCGACCCCAGGCGCTCTCCGCCCAGATCGCGCCGGCGATGACGGCGAAGGTCCAGATCGGGAAGCCGAAGACCGCGGTGCGGTGGGCAGTGCGGTCCAGGGCCGCGGCGCTGGGCAGCCGGGCCAGCAGCGAGGACGACGGCGCCTGCCCCTCGGCGGCCTTCTGCTCGTACCGGGACCGCAGCAGGTAGAGCACGCTGGCGATGCCGCTGACGAAGAAGATGCCGAAGCCGAGGATCGCCGTCGTCACGTGGACGCCGAGCCACCACGACCGCAGCGCCGCGACCAGCGGGCCGGCCGAGGCGTAGAGGAACAGCCCGATCAGCACCATCGACAGCACGACGGGGCCGAGCACGAACGCCCCGATGTGGCGCAGCACCGGCGCCCGCAGCGCCAGCACCGTGTAAGCCACGACCGCCACCAGCACCACGGCGGTGGCGAACTCGTACATGTTGCCCCAGGGCAGCCGGTCGGCGGCCATCCCACGGGTGACCAGCACCGCGGCGTGGGACACCACGCCCAGCACGGTCAGGACCATCGCGACCGCGCCCAGGCGGCGGGCCCGCGGCGACTCGGCCGGCTCCCCGTCGACCAGGCCGGCGCCCGGCTGCTCCGCCGGCGGAGCGCCCGCGCCGGCGGCGACCAGCTCCCGGGACCGGGCCGGGCGGTTGCCGAAGGCGAGCTCGGCGCAGAACGCCACGACCGCCAGCGAGTACAGCACGACGCTGACCGTGAACAGGTTGTCCGACAGCGCGGCGAGCGACGGGTCGATCACGAGGACGGGATCTCCTTCTCCGGTGCGCCACCGCGCGCGGACGGCGCGGCGACGTCAGGTTCGGACGTGCGGTCGGCACGGTCGGCCAGCGCCGTCCGGACCTGGTCGGTCAGTGCGGTGAACCGCGGCCCCGTGTCGGCGCTGCCGCGGGTCAGCGAGCCGATCGACAGCACGGTACCCCCGCCGTCCGGGCCCGGGCCGACCCGGGCGAAGACCCGCTCGCGGCGTACCAGCAGCATCCCGAGCAGCCCGGCGAGCAGCGAGATCGCCGCCGCCAGCACCCAGCCCTGGCCGGGATCGTGGGACAGCTGCAGGGCGGCGAACTCCTTGTAGCCGCTGAAGGTGACCACCGTGCCGTCGTCCAGGGTGGTGGACTCCCCGACCGACAGGTTGGCCGTGGCCACCTTGGTCAGCCGGTCGCGGTCGATCTGGGTCTGGTCCAGCGAGTACACCGACTGCGGCAGCCCGGAGTCCAGGCCCAGGTAGCCCCGGTAGACGAAGATCGCGACCTGCGGGTTCAGCGGCCGCGGGTCGGTCGAGACGAGCACGCTGCCCTGCAGCAGCCCGGTCGGGGCGAAGAACCCCTGCAGGGCGAGCTGGTCGGTGGCCCCGGCACCGAGGTCGGGCAGCTTGAGCGCGCCCTCGCTGGCCATCGTCGCGGTGTCGGTCGGCAGGAACGGCGCGGAGACGTCGGTGAACGCCGTCCCGTCCGGCAGCGTCACGCTGAAGGTCGGGCTGAACCCGTGGCCGGTGACGTAGACCCGGTCGCCGTCCACGCGCAGCGGGTGGTTCACGCCGATGGTGGTGTTGCGCGTCGCCGCCCCGGCCAGGCCGTAGCCGATGTCGGCGGTGAAGGACGCCGCGGTGGCGTTCTCCTCGTACTCGGCCTGGAAGTCGGTCAGGTCCACGCAGAGCGGGGTGAGGTCGCGCTGGCTGACCAGCGGGCCGGCGGAGTAGGTGTCGTACTGCTGCAAGGAGTTGCAGAAGCCGCCGCCCTCGGTGACCAGGATGCTGCCCTCGTAGCCCCAGAGCTTGCCGCCGGCCAGGCCGAGCAGCAGCGCCAGCAGCGACAGGTGGAACAGCAGGTTCCCGGTCTCGCGCAGGTACCCCTTCTCCGCCGACAGCTCCGCACCCGTCCGGCCCTCCCGGCGGACCACCCGGAAGCGCCTGACCCGCAACTCCTCCTCGACCACGTCCAGCGTGGCCGCCGGCGGCAGGCCCGCTGCGAGCTCCGTGGACTCGGGCAGCCGCTGCAGGTGGCGGGGGGCCGCCGGCGGCGGGGACAGCAGGTTGCGGGCGTGCTCGGCGGCGCGGGGCAGCACGCAGCCGATGAGGGAGATGAACAGCAGCAGGTAGATCGCGGCGAACCAGGGCGAGCTGAAGACGCCGAACAGGAAGAGCCTGTCCAGGACCGGCGCGAGCGTCGGGTGGTCGCGGAAGTACTGGCTGACGTTGGACTGCGACAGCGACCGCTGCGGCAGCAGCGACCCCGGGATGGCGGCCACGGCCAGCAGGAACAGCAGCACCAGCGCGGTGCGCATCGCGGTGAGCTGGCGCCACCAGCGCAGCAGCCGGCCGGTGACCCGGCCGAGCAGCGGAGGTGGGGACGGCGGGGTGGCCGGCGATGCCGGTGGCCGCGGCGGAGCCGTGATCGTCACAGTGCGGAGTCCCCGAACCCGGTGGCCGCCAGCCAGCTGCGCAGCCACTGCATCATCTCGGTCCACGCGCCGGTGAGCAGGAGCAGGCCGACCAGCACCAGCACCACGCCGCCGAACCGGGTGACGGCGGCGGCGTGCCGGCGCAGGAACGAGGTCGCGCCCATCGCCCACCGGGCGCCGAGGGCCACCAGCACGAAGGGGATGCCCAGGCCCAGGCAGTACGCCACGCCGAGCAGGGCACCGCGGCCGGCGGTGGCCTCGGAGAAGGCGAGGAAGTTCACCGCCGAGAGGGTCGGACCCAGGCACGGCGTCCAGCCCAGCCCGAAGACCACGCCCAGCAGCGGCGCACCGGCCAGCCCGGCGGCGGGCCGGGCGGAGAGCTTCCTGGTGCGCTGGAGCAGCGGCAACCAGCCGAGGAACGCGAGGCCGACCACGATGGTGACGACGCCCATCACCCGGGTGATCAGGTCCTGGTGCACGAGCAGCAATCGGCCCAGACCGCCGAACAGCGCTCCGAAGGCCACGAACACGACGGTGAAGCCGAGCACGAACAGCACCGCGCCGAGCACCATCCGCCCGCGCGGGGAGCGCTCGTCGGTGGTCTCCCGGACGGCGGTGGCGGTGGCGGTGCCCCCGGCACCCGAGGGAGCGGCCGAGGGTGCGGCGGACGTCGTCCGCGCGCCGGTGCCGACCAGGCCGGTCACGTAGGAGAGGTAGCCGGGCACCAGCGGCAGGACGCACGGCGAGGCGAAGCTGATCAGCCCCACCAGGGCGGCCACGGCGGCGGCGACGAGCAGCGGCCCGTCGGTGACCAGCCCGGCGAAGGTCTGCCCCACCTCAGCTCTCCCCCCGTACCAGGTCCAGCACCGCGCGCAGGTCGTCCTGCTGCACCTCACCGGTGTACACCGCGGCGACCCGGCCCTCGCGGTCCAGCACGATGGTCGAGGGGATGGCGGTGGCCGGGTAGTCGCGGAAGGCCAGCGCCACCTCGCCCTTCGGGTCGTAGAGCGAGGGGAAGGTGATCCCCTTGCTGTCCACGAAGGCGGTCGCCAGCTGCCGCACGTCCTTGACGTTGAGCCCGAGGAACTGCACCCCGTCGCCCTCGACCTCGGCGTAGACCTCCTGGAACTGCGGCGTCTCCACCCGGCAGGGCGCGCACCAGGAGCCCCAGAAGTTGAGGACGGCGACGTCCCCGGCCAGCGACGAGGACTCGAAGTCCCCGCCGGACAGCAGCTCGCCGGAGAACTCGGGCGCGGTGGCCCGCTCGTCGGCGGGGATGACCTCGCCGGCCGGGGTGCCGGCCACGAAGCGGAACTCCCCGCCGTTGGCGACGTCGACCGCCCCGGAGCCGGTGGTGCAGCCGGCGAGCGCGCCGAGCGCCGCCACCACGAGCAGCGCCCTACGCACCGGGCACCGCGTCCGGGTCGGTGGCCCCGGCGGGCTCGGCGTAGTCGATCCGGGTCAGCCGGTCACCGACGTAGGTCAGCGAGGTGACGCTGGCCAGGCCGCACTCGCGCTTGCGCGGGTCGTGCACATAGCTGCGGCCCTCCAGGTGCAGGCGCAGGGTCCAGATCGGCAGCTGGTGGCTGACGCACACCGCGGCGTGCCCACGGGCGGCGTCCCGGGCGCCGGCGACCGCGCCGACCATCCGGGCGGCGATCTCCCGGTACGGCTCGCCCCAGGACGGCAGCCACGGGTTGCGCAGCCGCCACCAGTTGGCCGGGCGCCGCAGCGCGCCGTCGCCGACGCCGAAGGTCTTGCCCTCGAAGTCGTTGCCGGCCTCGATCAACCGCTCGTCGGTGGCGATCGGCAGGTCCAGCGCCGCGGAGATCGGCGCGGCGGTCTGCTGGGCGCGCTCCAGCGGGCTGGCCACCAGGTAGGTGACGTCCCGGTCGCGGAGCCACTCGGCAGTGGTGCGGGCCATGGCCTCGCCCCCGGCCGACAGCCGGAAGCCGGGCAGCCGGCCGTAGAGGACGCCGGTCGGGTTGTGCACCTCGCCGTGCCGCATGACGTGGACGACGGTGGTCAGTTCGGGGCCGGCGATCGGCTCGGTCACGGGGAGAGCTCCTGGGCGTCGTTCGCGGCGGGGGTCCGGTCGCCGCTCCCGGCGGCCGCGGCGGCCCGGGAGGCGGCCGGCAGCGCGGCGAGGACGTGCTCGACCGCGGCGTCGTCCAGCGCGGC
>JAOPUQ010000038.1 GCA_025963425.1 Modestobacter sp.
CCCGCCCGGCCGGCCGCCCTGCTGCGCCGTCCCCGCGGCACCCGCGACTCCGCCGGCCTGGACGCCGGCGCACGGCGGGCCAACCTCGCCGGGCGCTTCACCGCCCGCGCACCGCGGGGCGGGCTGCCGGCCGGGGCCCTGCTGGTGCTCGTGGACGACGTCGTCAGCAGCGGCGCGACGCTGACCGAAGCGGCCCGGGCGCTGGCCGCCGCCCCGTCCGTCGGGGACACGCCGGTGCTCGCCGCGGTGGTCGCGGCGACCCCGCGGCGGTCCGGAAACCGGGTCTCCGCGTCGTCAGCTGCGGCTTTCACCGTGCGGGGATGAAGCGGAACGCGAAGCCCCGGTTCTCGACTGTCGGCGCGGGGCGAGGACGGCTAGCGTCGGTTTGATCACAGCCAGCTAGGAGGTCTGATGGAGATCGTGGTTCGTGGTCGCAACGTCGAGGTGCCCGAGCACTTCCGCCAGCACGTCGAGGACAAGGTCGGCCAGCTCGAACGTTTCGACGGCAAGTTGATCCGTATCGACGTCGAACTGCTTCACGAGAAGAACCCCCGCCAGTCGGCCAACTGCCAGCGCGTGGAGATCACCCTGCGCAGCAAGGGACCGGTTGCCCGCGCCGAGGCCTGCGCTCCGGACTTCTACGCCGCGCTCGAGCTGGCCGCGGCCAAGCTGGAGAACCGCCTGCGGCGGGCCAACGACCGCCGGCGGGTCCACCACGGCCGGCGGACCCCGGCCAGCGTCCGGCTGGAAGGCGCGCCCACGGAGGCCGACGGCGCCCTGCTCGCGTCGATGGCGCTGGACAAGGAGCTCGCGTCCGGTCCGCACGTGACCGACCTCGACGAGCACCTGCCCGGGCGGATCGTCCGGGAGAAGGTGCACCCGGCCACCCCGATGACCGTCGACCAGGCGCTGCACGAGATGGAGCTGGTCGGGCACGACTTCTTCCTCTTCGCCTGCGCCGACACCGGCCAGCCCTCGGTGGTCTACCGGCGGCACGCCTACGACTACGGCCTCATCCGGCTGGGTGCACCGCTGGCCACCGATGCGGTCGCCGCCCACTCCAGCGGTAAGCGGGAACCCGCGACCGTCTGAGCAGCGCACCGCACCGGCGGGCCGTCTCCCTCTCGGGAGGCGGCCCGTCGCCGTGTGTCAGCCGTTGCCCAGCACCCGGTCGACCGAGATCTCCAGCACCACTCGGGCCGGGTTCGGCCGCGGGGTGCGGTAGCGGACCGCATAGCGGGCCTCGGCGTCGGCGACCGCGGCGGCGTCGTCCCGGACCACCGCCGTTCCCTCGAGGGTCACCCAGCGGCGCCCGTCGACCTGGCACACCGCGACCCGCTGCTGCCCGGCGCGCACGTGCCGGGCCTTGGCCGAGGCGCCGGAGGTGATCACCCGGGCGGTGCGGGTGCCCGGGTCGAAGGTCACCCCGACCGGGACGACGTGCGGGGTGCCGTCGGCGCGCAGCGTGGTCAGCGTGGCCAGGTGCCGTTCGGTGAGGAAGGTCAGCAGGTCGTCGCTCAGGGCGTGCGGGTCGGCGGAGGGCACGTCCGCGGAGGGTACGGAGGAGCGATCCGGGGCGCCGGCCTCGGCCGCGCCGGGGCCGGTTCCCGGCCGCGCCGCCTACGCTGGGGTCGTGGTGTTCTCGAAGATCCTCCGTGCCGGTGAAGGCAAGCTCGTCCGGCGGCTGTCGAAGATCGCCGACGCGGTGGACGTGCTCAGCGACGACATGGCCGACCTCACCGACGCCGAGCTGCGCGCCAAGACCGACGAGTTCAAGGCGCGGCACGCCGACGGGGAGAGCCTGGACCGGCTGCTGCCCGAGGCGTTCGCCGTCGTCCGGGAGGGCGCCACGCGCACCCTGGGCCAGCGCCACTACCACGTGCAGCTCATGGGCGGGGCCGCGCTGCACCTGGGCAACATCGCCGAGATGAAGACCGGTGAGGGCAAGACCCTGACCGGCGTCCTGCCGGCCTACCTCAACGCGCTGGCCGGCAACGGCGTGCACGTGGTCACCACCAACGACTACCTGGCCAAGCGCGACGCGGAGTGGATGGGCCGGGTCCACCGCTTCCTGGGCCTGTCGGTGGGCACGATCCTGTCCGGGCAGAAGCCCGCCGAGCGGCGCGAGCAGTACGCCTGCGACATCACCCACGGCACGAACAACGAGTTCGGCTTCGACTACCTGCGCGACAACATGGCCTGGTCCAAGGCCGACCTGGTGCAGCGCGGGCACGCTTTCGCCATCGTCGACGAGGTCGACTCGATCCTCATCGACGAGGCCCGCACCCCGCTGATCATCAGCGGGCCGGCCGAGACGAGCGCCCGCTGGTACGGCGAGTTCGCCCGGATCGTCCCGCTGCTCAAGCGCGACCGGCACTACGAGGTCGAAGAGGCGAAACGGACGGTCGCGGTGACCGAGGAGGGCGTGGAGTTCGTCGAGGACCAGCTGGGCATCGAGAACCTCTACGAGGCGGTCAACACCCCGCTCATCGGCTACCTCAACAACGCGCTGAAGGCCAAGGAGCTCTTCCACAAGGACCAGCAGTACATCGTCAGCAACGGCGAGGTCCTCATCGTCGACGAGTTCACCGGCCGCGTGCTGGCCGGGCGGCGGTACAACGAGGGCATGCACCAGGCCATCGAGGCCAAGGAGAAGGTGCAGATCAAGGACGAGAACCAGACCCTGGCCACGATCACGCTGCAGAACTACTTCCGGCTCTACGAGAAGCTGTCGGGGATGACCGGAACGGCCCAGACCGAGGCCGCCGAGCTCTCCCAGACCTACAAGCTGGGTGTCACCCCGATCCCGACGAACCGGCCGATGATCCGCGAGGACCAGGCAGACGTCATCTACAAGACCGAGAAGGCGAAGTTCGACGCCGTCGTCGACGACATCGCCGAGCGGCACGAGGCCGGGCAGCCGGTCCTGGTCGGCACCGCCAGCGTCGAGAAGTCCGAGGTGCTGTCGAAGATCCTCGTCCGCCGGGGCATCAAGCACGAGGTGCTCAACGCCAAGAACCACGCCCGGGAGGCGGCGATCATCGCCGAGGCCGGGCGGCTGGGCGCGGTCGTGGTGGCCACCAACATGGCCGGCCGTGGCACCGACATCCAGCTGGGCGGCAACCCCGACTTCCTCGCCGACGAGGCGCTGCGCTCCCGCGGTCTGTCCCCGGCGGAGACGCCGGAGGCGTACGAGGCCGCGTGGGACGAGGCGCTGGCGACGGCCAAGGAGCAGGTGGAGGCCGAGCACGAGCAGGTCGTCGAGGCCGGCGGGCTGTACGTGCTGGGCACCGAGCGGCACGAGAGCCGCCGGATCGACAACCAGCTGCGCGGCCGGTCCGGGCGGCAGGGCGACCCGGGGGAGTCCCGGTTCTACCTGTCCCTCGGCGATGACCTGATGCGCCGGTTCAACGGCCCGATGCTCGAGTCGATGATGAACACGCTGCGGGTCCCGGAGGACCAGCCGATCGAGTCGAAGATGGTCAGCCGGGCGATCCGGTCGGCGCAGACCCAGGTCGAGCAGCAGAACTTCGAGGTCCGCAAGGACGTCCTGAAGTACGACGAGGTGCTCAACCGGCAGCGCACGGTCATCTACGACGAGCGCCGCAAGGTCCTCGACGGCGAGGACCTGCACGTGCAGGTGCAGAGCATGGTGGACGACGTCGTGGGCGCCTACGTCGACGGCGCCACCGAGGCCGGGTACGCCGAGGACTGGGACCTGGAGAAGCTCTGGACCGGGCTCAAGGCGCTGTACCCGGTGGGGCTGGACCGGCAGGAGCTGCTGGACCGGGTCGCCGACGGCGACCAGGCCGCGCTGACCGCCGACGTCCTCAAGGCCGAGCTGCTGGCCGACGTGCACACCGCCTACGAGACCCGGGAGGAGACCCTGGGCTCGGAGGTGATGCGCGAGCTGGAGCGGCGGGTGCTGCTGTCGGTGCTGGACCGCAAGTGGCGCGAGCACCTGTACGAGATGGACTACCTGCGGGCCGGCATCCACCTGCGCGCGATGGCCAACCGCGACCCGGTCGTGGAGTACCAGCGCGAGGGCTACGACATGTTCAACGCGATGCTCGACGGCATCAAGGAGG
>JAOPUQ010000349.1 GCA_025963425.1 Modestobacter sp.
TTCCACAGCAGCGCGGCGGCCACGGGAACGACGAGAAACGGCGTGATCATCATGGTCCGCACGGCGCCACGCCCGACGAACTTCCGGTCCAGCAGCAGCGCGATCACCATGCCGAGGAACAGGCTCACGATCACTACGGTCACGGTGAGCAGGACCGTGGTGAAGATCGCGTCGCGCATGTTGACGTCGGTCAGCACCCGCTTGTAGTTGGTGAGACCGGCGAACCCGCGCTCGTCCGGGTAGTAGGCGTTCCAGTCCATGTACGAGACGATCAGCGTGACCACGAAGGGCACCTGGGTCACCACGATCGTGAAGATCAGCGCCGGGAGCAGCGGCGCCCGGCGCGCCCAGTCCGACGAGCGCCGTAGTGCACCACCCGGCGGTGGCGGCGTGCCCGCCGCCGGCCGAGGGCGTTCGAGTGTCGTGGTCATGTCGTCTCCTCGGCGTTCGTCTGGCCGGCCTGCGGGGGAGTCGGCACGCAGGTCTGCGCTGGGACAGGGCAGGGAGATGTCCGCGGCCGGATCACGGTGACCCCCGGCTCCGGTACCGCTCGGCGACGTCGTCGGCGAGTTGTTGTCCCCGTTCCAGCGCCGCGTCGACGGTGATCCGTCCCGCGATGGCGGAGCTGATCTCCTGCGACACCTGGGTGCCGAGGTCGGGGAACTCGGGGATGTCGATGAACTGGATCCCCGAGGCAGGACGTGGCTGGACGCCCGGGTCGTTCGGGTCGGCGGCCTGGATCGCCTCCAGGGTCGGCTGGGCGAACGCCGCGGCCGCGCGCAGGTAGTCCGGGTTGGTGTAGGTCGAGGCCCGCTTGCCCGCCGGCACCCTGGACCAGCCCAGCTGGGAGCCCACGAGCTCCTCGTACTGCTTGCCGGAGGCCCAGGAGATGAACTTCCAGGCGTTGTCCTTCTTCGTGCTCGCCTGTTCGATGCTCCACGACCAGGCGTAGAGCCAGCCCGAACTGGCGGTCTCGACGACCGGCGCGGGCGCATAGCCGATCTTGCCCTTCACCGGGGAGTCGTCCGCCTCGAGGGACCCGGCGGCGGACGTGGCGTCGTACCACATGGCGGCGTTGCCCTGCTGCAGGTCGTTGAGGCATTCGGTGAAGCCGGCCTGCGCCGCCCCCGACTCACCGTGGGCACGCACGAGGTCGACGTAGAACTGGGTGGCCTTCCGGAAGCCCTCGCCCGTGACCTGAGCCTGCCAGTCCTTGGTGAACCAGGTCCCGCCGAAGGTGTTCACCACCGAGGTCAGCGGCGCGATCAGCTGGCCCCACCCCGGCTGCCCGCGCAGGCAGACGCCGGCCATCCCCGGCTCGGCCCCGTCGACCTTGGCCGCGATGTCGGCCACCTGTGGCCAGGTCGGTTTCGCCGGCATCTCGATCCCCGCGGCCGCGAGCACGTCCGCGCGGTACATGAGGAAGGAGGACTCGCCGTAGAACGGCTCGCCGTAGAGCCGGCCGTCCGCCCCGGACAGGGAGGCGGTCATGGGGCCCAGGATGTCCGCCTGGTCGAAGGCCGGATCGGCCGCCACGAAGTCGTCCAACGGGGCCACCCACCGGCTGGCGGCGTAGATGGGGATCTCGAAGTTGCTCAGCGTGGCGACGTCGTACTGCCCGGCCTGGCTGGAGAACTCCTGGCTGATCTTGTCGCGGACGTCGTTCTCCGGCAGCACCGTGAAGTTCACCGAGATGCCGGTGTCCTTGGTGAAGTTCGCCGCGGTGAGGCGCTGCAGGTCGACCATCTGGGGGTTGTTGACCATCAGCACGTTGATCGTGTCGGGGCCGCCGCCACCTCCGCCGCCGCCCCACCCGGAGCAACCACCCAGCACCAGCGCGAGCGTTGTCGCCGTGACCAGCGCCCGGCTCGGTCGCACGCGTCCGCCCACCGCCCGGGAGCGGGCGACCCAGGGGCGACCTTCCGTCGAGCCCCACGACCGGCGTCCGCGCTCGTCACCAGGCACAGGCTTCGCTCCGCATCGAGAGCTGTGAGCCGGCGGTGTCCGATTGAGCGCCGTCGCTCTCACGTCCGACGAGCGTCCCGTAGGCCCCGCGGACCGTCAAGACTTCTCGTCGTCCCCGCCGGTGCGGCCGGCGATGTCGTCGACCGCCCGCTGGTGGCTCCATCGGCCGAGCCACCCGTGCCGACCCGATGAACCGCCCGGACACGCCCGACCGGCCGGGGATGGGCATGTCTGCCGATGTCGTGAGGCCCCTGCGCGGCGATGTGATCGATGCGCGTCTCCCGCGCAGCCGGTGGAGGGCCGGGCTGACGCTCCGGCACGACGATGGAGGAGACACGATGAAGGCAGTGGTCTACGAGGGGCCGCGCCAGGTCAGCGTCAAGGACGTTCCTGATGCGCGGATCGAGCGGCCGACCGATGTGCTCGTGCGGGTCACCACCACGAACATCTGTGGTTCGGACCTGCACATGTACGAGGGGCGTACGGACTTCGAGCCCGGCCGATGGTTCGGTCACGAGAACCTCGGTGAGGTGGTCGAGGTGGGCGACGGCGTGGACAAGGTGAAGGTCGGCGAGCGGGTGGTCCTGCCGTTCAACATCGCGTGCGGGCACTGCAAGAACTGCGAGCGCCAGCTGAGCAACTACTGCCTGACCGCCCAGCCCGATCCGCAGATGGCCGGTGCGGCCTACGGCTTCGCCGACATGGGCCCGTGGGCGGGCGGGCAGGCGGAGCTGCTGCGCGTGCCGTGGGGTGACTTCAACTGCCTGCGCCTGGGGGAGGACGCCGACCAGCGCCAGACCGACTACGTGATGCTCGCCGACATCTTCCCGACCGGCTACCACGCCACCGAGATGGCCGACGTCAAGCCGGGGGACCAGACCGTCATCTACGGCGCCGGGCCGGTCGGTCTGATGGCCGCCCTGTCGGCGACGATCCGGGGCGCGAGCAAGGTGATGGTGGTCGACCGGCATCCGGACCGGCTGCGGTTGGCGGAGTCGATCGGGGCGATCGCGATCGACGACTCGAAGGTCGACCCGGTGCAGGCCGTGCTCGACCAGACGATGGGCCTGGGCGCGGACAACGGATGTGAGTGCGTGGGCTATCAGGCGCACGAGCCCAGCGGCCAGGAGCACCCGAACCTGACGCTGAACCGGCTGGTCGCCTCGGTGCGGTTCACCGGCACGATCGGCGTGGTCGGGGTCTTCGTGCCCCAGGACCCGGGCGCCCAGGACGAGCTGGCCAAGAAGGGCCAGGTGGCCTTCGACTACGGCACGTTCTGGTTCAAGGGGCAGAAGATGGGCAGCGGGCAGGCGCCCGTGAAGCGCTACAACCGGGCGCTGCGTGACCTCATCGCCGGGGGCAAGGCCGAGCCGTCGTTCATCGTCAGCCACGAACTGCCCATGGACCGGGCGCCGGAGGCCTACGAGCACTTCGACAACCGCGATGACGGCTGGACCAAGGTCGTCCTGCATCCGGCGATGGCGACCTGAGATGGCTGGGGAACTGAACGGACGGCGGGTGGCGATCCTGGCCGCCGACGGCGTCGAGCGGGTCGAGCTGGAGAAGCCGCGGCAGGCCCTGGACGACGCCGGTGCCCGGACCGACCTGATCTCGATCACCAGTGGCGAGATCGTCGCCCGCGACCACGACCTCGAGGACGCCGGGACCTTCGGGGTGGACCGGCTGGTCGGAGCCGCCTCGCCCGACGAGTACGACGCCCTCCTGTTGCCCGGGGGGACGGTGAACCCGGACAAGCTGCGGATGGAACCGGCCGCCGTCACCTTCGTGCGCAACTTCGTGGAGTCGGGCAAGCCGGTCGCGGCGATCTGCCACGGGCCATGGTCGCTGGTCGAGGCCGGCGTGGTCCGCGGCCGCAGACTGACGTCCTGGCCGAGCCTGCGCACCGACCTGCGCAACGCCGGTGCAGAGGTCGTCGACGAGCAGGTGGTCACCGACGGCAACCTCACGACCAGCCGGTCACCGGACGACCTGCCCGCCTTCTGCGACCGCATCGTCGCGGAGTTCTCCCGGGCGCCGCAGTCGACTGCTGCCCGCGGTGGCGCATGACCTCCGCGCTGGGCAACGTCGCGTCGTTGGCCGCCCGCGCGGGCGGGAGTGTGGTCCGTCTCCGCAGCTGACCAGGCCGGTGAGCCCGACGCCCGAGGAGTTCCATGGTCGGTGCCGTGCACGACCGGACCGCCGTCGGCCCAGGGCGCCACGAGAGGATCCTCTCGTGGCGACGCCTGCTGGTGTCCCTGGCTGCCGGACTCGTCGCGGCCGCGGCGGTGGCGCTGATGGTCTCGCCGGAGTTGTCGGTGCTGGTCGGGTGGATCGTGGTGGCCGCCATCGTGCTGACGTGGGTGTGGCGGGTCAGCTGGCCCCAGGACGACCAGGGCACCAAGCGGCTCGCCGAGGAGGAGGGCCGGACCCACGTCGCCGACACGGTCGTGCTGATCGCCGCGGTGGCGAGTCTGGCCGCCGTCGTCGTGGCTCTCGCCGGCTCCAGCGCGCACGACGTCGTCGGGATCGCGTCGGTGGTGCTCGGCGTCGTCGTCGTCATCCTGTCCTGGGCGCTGGTCAACACCGTCTTCGCGTTGAAGTACGCACGGCTGTACTACGCGGGCGGGGACGGCGGCATCGACTTCAAGCAGGAGCAGCCGCCGGCCTACAGCGACTTCGCCTATCTGGCGTTCACGGTCGGCATGTCGTTCGCCGTCTCGGAGACCGAGCCGGCCAGCACCGACATCCGCAAGGCCGCCCTCGGGCACGCCCTGTTGTCCTACCTGTTCGGGACGGTCGTCATCGCCGTGGCGATCAACCTGGTCACCAACCTCGGCCAGTCGTGAGTCGTGCCGGCCCCGGGTGCCCCGGGAGCGGGTCGCCGGCGCGGATCCCCTGGCGTGGACCACGGACACAGCTCATGCTGATCCCGGCAGGCTCGTGAGCGGAGACCCGCGTGGACCCCTTGGACGTGCTCGCAGACGCGGCGGAGAACCTCTACCCGGCGCGCATGCAGATGGCGCTGTCGCTGGGCTGGCACATCATCTTCTCCTGTTTCGGGATCGCCTTCCCGCTGATCACCGTCGTCACGGAGTGGCTCGGACACCGCCGGGACGACGCGGCCCTCACCGCACTGGCACACACGTTCGCCAAGGCGATGGGCGTCCTCTTCGCCGCCGGCGCGGTGTCCGGCACGTTGCTGTCCTTCGAGATGGGGATCCTCTGGCCCCGGCTGATGGACCGCTTCGGCGAGCTGTTCGGCTTCCCCTTCGTGCTGGAGGGGTTCGCCTTCTTCATCGAGGCGATCTTCGTCGGCGTCTACCTGTTCGGCTGGAACCGGCTCTCACCCCGGGCACACATGCTCAGCGCCCTCCCGATGGCCGTCTCCGGCATGGCCGGTGCCTTCTTCGTCGTCGCGGCGAACGCCTGGATGAACAACCCCACCGGCTTCGCTCTCGACGCGCAGGGCCGGATCACCGACGCCCGGCCGTGGGCGGCCATGTTCGGCCCGTCCACCTGGCCGCAGGTGGTGCACATGCTGCTGGGGGCGCACATGGTCACCGGCTTCACCATCGCCTCGGTCTACGCCGTGGGGATGCTGCGCGGCCGTCGCGAGCCGCGTCATCGCGCGGGGCTGCTCATCCCGCTCGTCTTCGCCGCCGTGATCACGCCCGTCCAGATCGGGGTCGGTGACTGGATCGCCACCACCGTCGCCGAGAACCAGCCGGCCAAGCTGGCCGCCATGGAGGCCCAGTTCGAGACGACCGCGGGAGCGTCGCTGTCGCTGGGCGGGATCTACTCCGACGACGAACTCCGGTACGCGCTGGAGATCCCGTACGGACTGTCGTTGCTTGTCCACCACGACCCCTCCGGCGTGGTGCTCGGACTCGAGGAGTTCCCGGCCGACGAACGTCCGCCGGTCAATGTGGTGCACCTGGCCTACGACACGATGGTGGCCCTCGGCTCGGCACTGCTGCTGCTCGCGGCCTGGTTCGGCTGGAGCTGGTGGCGGCGGCGCCGCATCCCGGGGACGACGTGGTTCCTCCGCGCGGTCGCGGTCTCCGGGGCCGCCGCGGTCGTCGCCCTGGAGGCCGGCTGGGTCACCACGGAGGTCGGGCGGCAGCCCTGGATCGTCTACGGCCTGATGCGGACCGCCGATGCCGTGAGCCCGGCGCCCGGGCTCTACCTCGGCTTCTACGCCGTGGTGGTCATCTACCTCCTGCTCACCGCGCTCACCGTCTTCGTCCTGCGGCGGCTGGCCCACAGCGGTGACACCGCGGCGCCGCAGGAGGTGGACGCCACCACGCCGGACCCGAGCACCGGCGAGGTGGCCGTGCGATGACGTTGGCGGAGCTGGTGCTGAGCGTCATGTTCGTCGGGCTGATCGCCTACGGGCTCTTCGGCGGTGCGGACTTCGGTGCCGGCATCTGGGACCTGCTCGCCGGAGGCACCCGCCGGGGCGCGCGTCAGCGGGACCTCATCGAGCGCTCCATCGCCCCCGTCTGGGAGGCCAACCACGTCTGGCTGATCTTCGTCATAGTCGTGCTCTGGACGGCGTTCTCCGGCGCCTTCGCCGCCGTGGCCAGCACCCTCTACGTGCCCCTGACGCTGGCCGCGTTCGGGATGATCGCCCGCGGGGCCGCGTTCGCGTTCCGGAAGAGCATCACCACGCTGGGCATGCGCCGGTTCCTCGGCGCGGCGTTCGCGCTGTCCTCCCTGGTCACCCCCTACTTCCTCGGTGCCGTCGTCGGCGGCGTCGCCTCGGGCAGGGTGCCGGCCGGCATCGCGGCCGGCGACGTCGTCACCAGCTGGGTCAACCCGACCTCGGTCCTCGGCGGGGTGCTCGCCGTCCTCGTCTGCGCGTACCTCGCCGCGGTCTTCCTGTGCGGTGATGCACGTCGCGAGGGGAGCGAGGACCTCGCCGACCAGTTCCGCGTGCGGGCCCTCGGCACCGCGACGCTGACCGGCGGAATCGGCATCGCGGGACTGTTCGTGCTCCGGGCGGACGCGCCGCTGTTGTTCGACGGTCTGACCGGCCGCGCCGCGCCGGTGGTGGGGGTCTCCGTCCTGGCCGGGGTGGCCGCGCTCGTCCTGCTGGTCACGCGGCGCTTCTCCGCCGCCCGGGCTGCCTCGGCACTCGCGGTGACCGCGATCCTGGTCGGCTGGGCCGTCGCCCAGTACCCGTACCTCCTGCTGCCCGAGGTGACGATCGAGGAGGCCGCCCGGGGGCGGGCGACCCTGGTCGCGATGCTCGTCGCGCTCGTCGTCGGCGCGGTGATCCTGCTGCCGGCGCTCTGGTACCTCTACTCGCTCTTCCAGCGGTCACCGTCGGCTCCGGCCGCCCCCCGGCCCCTCGCCCCGGCATCCCCGGGCGGCGCCGCCGGCTGACCGGCGTCGTCCTGCCCGTCGGCCGATCCGCGCCGGCGGCCGTGGTCGGGCAGGCCCCAGCTCCTAGACCGGGCCAGGGCGGTGCCGGTCGACGGCGCCGCGCTCCCCGGCGTCCGCACCCAGGCGCTGGGCCAGCAGCTGGGCCAGGTGAACCCCCGGCCGGTCGCCGAGCTGGCCGAGCTGCGTGCGGCACGAGAAACCGTCGGCCAGGACCACCGCGTCCGGTCCGGCCCCGCGGACGGCCGGCAGCAGGGAGTGCTCGGCGATCCGGACCGACACGTCGTGGTGACCGCGCTCGACCCCCCAGTTGCCGGCCAGGCCGCAGCACCCGCCGACCCGGGTAACCGACGCCCCCGCCCGGCGCAGCAGCCGCTCGTCGGTGCTCCACCCCATCACCGAGTGGTGGTGGCAGTGCGGCTGGGCGACCACCTCGACGCCGGCCAGGGACGGCGGCTCCCAGCCGGGGGTCTCGCTCAGCAGCTCGCCGAGCGTGCGGGTGGCCCGGGCGACCCGTTCGGTGGCGGGGTCCTCGACGAGGTCCCCGGCCTCCCCGCGCAGCACGGCGGTGCAGGACGGCTCGACCCCCACGATCGGCATGCCCGCATCGACGTAGCCGACCAGGCCGGCGATGGTTCCGCGCAGGATCCGCTTCGCGGCGTCCAGCTGGCCGGTGGTGATCCAGGTCAGCGCACAGCAGGTGTCCGCGGGCGCCACGTCGACCCGGTAGCCCGCCGACTCCAGGACGCTCACCGCCGCCGTGGCGACCTCGGGTGCGAAGTGGTCGGTGAACGAGTCCACCCACAGCGCCACCGGGAGCCGGCCGTCGTCCGCCGGCGCCGGGCGGGTGGCCCACAGCTGCTGGAAGGTGCGCGGTGCGAAGGCGGGCAGGTCGCGCCGCTGGTCGACCCCCGCCCCCCACTTGGCCAGCGCGCCGCCCAGCCGTGAGCTCAGCACGGCGTTGATCAGCCGCGGCGCCCGAGCGGCGAGATCGGCCCAGCGGGGCAGTTGCCCGAGCGCGTAGTGCGGGCGCGGGCGCAGGCGGCGGCGGTAGGACTGGTGCAGCACCTCGGCCTTGTAGGCGGCCATGTCCACACCCGTGGGGCAGTCCCGGGAGCAGCCCTTGCACGACAGGCAGAGGTCGAGGGCGGCATGCACCTCGGGGGAGCGCCAGTCGTGCACCGGTCCACCCGGGGCGAGCATCTCCTGCAGCACCCGGGCGCGTCCCCGGGTGCTGTCCTTCTCCTCCAGGGTGGCGGGGTAGGACGGGCACATCACCCCGCCCCCGGCGGTCAGGTCGGCCCGGCACTTCCCGACGCCGGTGCACCGGTGCACCGCGGCGGTGAGGTCACCGCCGTCGTGCCGGTAGGCCAGCGCGAGCTGGTGCCGGCGGGGCGCCACGTCGGCGACCCGCACGTCGGCGTCGAACGGAGCGGGGCGCACCAGCACCCCGGGGTTGAGGATGTCGTCGGGGTCGAGCACCGCCTTGACCTGCTCGAACAGCGAGATGGCCGCGGGGCTGTACATGGTCGGCAGCAGCTCGCTGCGGGCCCGGCCGTCGCCGTGCTCACCGGACACCGATCCGCCGTAGCGCGCCACCAGGCCGGCTGCGTCGGTGATGAACGCCCGGTAGCGGGGCCGGCCGCCGTCCTCGCGTTCCCGCCCGAAGGGGAAGTCGATCCGCACGTGCACGCAGCCGTCCCCGAAGTGCCCGTAGGGCAGACCCTGCAGACGGTGGTCGGCGAGCAGCGCCTCGAAGTCGCGGAGGTAGGCGCCCAGCTGCTCGACCGGGACGGCGGCGTCCTCCCACCCGGCGTGCGCCGGGCGGCCGTCGCTGGTCCGGGCGGCGAGGCCCGCGCCGTCCTCCCGGATCCGCCAGATCGCGGCGGCCTCCGCCGGATCGCTCACCAGCAGCGCATCGACGGCGCCGGCATCGGCGACCATCCGCCGCGCGCGATCGGTCACCTCGGCCGCGTCGTCACCGGTGAGCTCGACGATCAGCCAGCCCTCTCCACGGGGCAGGTCCGGAACGACGGCGGCGGGCACGTCCAGCAGCCGCTGGACGATCCGGGAGTCCAGGCCCTCCACGGCGGTGGGGGAGTACGCCAGGAGTCCCGGCGTGGCGTCGGCCGCGTCGGGCATCGACGGGTAGCCCAGGACGACGAGGGCGCGCACGGCCGGCTCGGGCACCAGGCGCACGGTCGCGCCGAGGGTCAGGGCGAGGGTGCCCTCGCTCCCGACCAGCGCCCGTGCCAGGTCCCCGCCGCGCTCGGGCAGCAGGTGCTCGAGCGCGTAACCGGAGACCTGCCGGCCGAACCGCCCGAGCTCGGTGCGGATGGTCGACAGGTGCGCCTCGACCAGCGCCTGCAGTGGGCCGGGCAGGTCGTCGGCGGCGCCGCTGGTCAGCTGCAGGCGGGCGCCGGAGCCGGTGACGACGTCCAGCGCGGCCACGTTGTCCGACGTCCGCCCGTATCCCAGCGCCCTCGAGCCGCAGGCGTTGTTGCCGATCATCCCGCCGATCGTGCAGCGGTTGTGGGTGCTGGGGTCCGGCCCGAAACGCAGCCCGTGCGGGCGGGCGGCGGCCTGCAGCGAGGCCTGGACGACGCCGGGGTCGACCACCGCCGTCCGGGTGTCCGGGTCGACCGACCGCACGCGGGACAGGTGGCGGCTGGTGTCGATGACGACGCCGGGGCCGACGGCGTTGCCGGCGATCGACGTGCCCGCCCCGCGGGCGGTCAGTGGGACGCCGAGCTCCCGGCAGACCGCCAGGGTCGCCACGATCTCGTCGGCGTGCCGGGGGCGGACCACGGCCCTCGGCAGCACGCGGTACAGCGAGGCGTCGCTGGAGTACAGCGCCCGGGCCAGGCCGGAGTCGTCGACCTCGGCGACCCCGGCCCGGCGCAGGCCGGCCAGCAGCTCGGCGTTCTCGGCCCCCGACCCGGGGGCACGGGTCACCACAGGCTGATCGACCGGCGGAAGATGCCCTCGAGGTCGTCCTCGGTGACCTCCTTGGGCGCGGTGGCCAGCAGCCGTTGCTGCTTCAGCGTGCCCTCGACCAGGTCACCGATGTCGCCCTCGTCGTAGCCGACCGCGCCGATGCCGCCGGGGATGTCGATGTCGCGCATCAACGACGACAGCACCGCGGGCAGGAACTCGGCGGCGTCGTTCGGCTCGTCGGCACGCGGGTCGAGCAGCTGCGCGGCGCGCCGGTGCCGGTCGGGAGAGGCGTCGAAGGTGAACCGGAAGGCCTCCGGCGCGGTGAGCGCCACCGACATGCCGTGCGGGATCATCGGGTGGTCGGCCGGGTAGCCCTTGGGGTGGAAGTCCTTCACCCGGCCGGCGATCGGGTACGCGTTGGCGTGCGGGATGTGCACGCCGGCGTTGCCGAACCCCATCCCCGCGAAGGTCGCGGCCATGGCCATCTTGGCGCGGGCCTCGTCGTCCTCCCCGTGGTGGACGGCACGGCGGAAGGACTCCGCGAGCAGACTCATCGCCTTCTCCGACCACATGTCGGCGATCGGGTTGGCGCCGCAGTACGGCACCCGCTGCTCCGGTGTCTTGTGCTCGTAGGTCGTGTACGGCCGCGCGGTGTAGCTCTCCAGCGCGTGGCAGAGGATGTCCATGCCGGCTGCCGCGGTGACCCCGGCCGGCTGGGTGCGGGTCAGCGAGGGGTCGATGACGGCCAGCGTCGGGCGCAGCCGGGCGTGACTGATCCCGGTCTTCACCTTCAGCGACAGGACGTCGAGCACGCAGATGGTCGTGCTCTCCGCGCCGGTGCCCGTCGTGGTGGGGACCGCGACGAGCGGGTGCAGCGGGTTGACCGGGGCCTTGCCCCCGCCGACCGGCTTGTTGACGTAGTCCATCAGCTCGCCGGGGTTGGTGGTCATCAGGTTCACCGCCTTGGCGGTGTCGATGCTCGTGCCGCCGCCGACGGCCACGATCGCGTCCCACGGGCCGTGCTCCCGGGCCCAGTCGACGGCGAGCTGCAGACTCTCGTCGGTCGGCTCGACGTGTGCACCGTCGAAGACGTGTGCCTCGATCCCGAACTGGGCCATCTGGTCGGCGACGCGCTGCGGGTGGCCGGTGGCCGCCACCCCGGGGTCGGTGACGACGAGGACGCGCGTGGCCCCGGTCTGGCTGAGGTCGTAGCCGATCTCGTCGGCGGCGCCCACCCCGAACTTGAGGTGGGGCGCGCCGTAGGTGAAGACGCTCTCGGGGTTCGCGGGCTGGAAGGTGGGCGTGGACATCGCCTCTCCTCGCTGAGCAGACAGGACTGCCCATCCTGCTCCGCCCGCTCGCCGGGCGCAGGACGGCGGCGACGTCGGCGACCTCGTCGGCCGCCCGGTCGGTCACCTGCTTGACTGGTGGTTGAGCCTTGTACGGCCGTCGACCGGTCGGCGCCGACGGGCCGCACCAGGGAGGACGGTCCATGCACCTCGGCGTCGACAGTTTCGTCTCGGCGGTGACCGACCCGGCGACGGGCCGCGTCATCGGTGCCGAGGAGCGGATGCAGCACCTGCTCGAGGAGATCGTGCTCGCCGACCAGGTGGGCCTCTACTCCTTCGGCATCGGCGAGCACCACCGCAGCGAGTACTACGACTCGGCGCCGGCGGTCATCCTGGCGGCCGCGGCGGCGCGGACGTCCCGGATCCGGCTGGGCAGTGCGGTGACCGTGCTGAGTGCCGCCGACCCGGTGCGGGTGTTCCAGGAATTCGCCACCCTGGACCTCATCGCGAAGGGCCGGATCGACCTGGTCGTCGGGCGCGGCTCGTTCACCGAGGCGTTCCCGTTGTTCGGCCTCGAACTCGCCGACTACGACACGCTCTTCGCCGAGAAGCTCGACCTCCTCCTGCGCATCCGCGACGCGCCGCAGGTGACGTGGTCGGGCAGGCACCGGCCGCCGCTCACCGGGCAGGGGGTCTACCCGCGTCCGGTGCAGGACCCCCTGCCGATCTGGGTGGGTGTGGGCGGGACCCCGGAGTCCTTCGCCCGCGCCGGGCTGCTCGGGCTGCCGCTGATGGTGGCGATCATCGGTGGCGAGCCACGGCAGTTCGCGCCGCTCGTCGACCTCTACCGCCGGGCCGGCGCGCAGGCCGGGCACGCGCCCGAGAAGCTGCAGGTGGGGCTGCACGTGTTCGGCTTCGTCGCCGAGACCACCCAGGCCGCCGCGGACGCCATCTACCCGGGGTGGCACGAGATGTTCACGAAGGTCTCCCGCGAGCGCGGCTTCTCGGCCCCCACCCGCCGGCAGTTCGACGCCACCTCGGGGCCGGACGGGGCGTTCTTCATGGGCGACCCCGGCACGGTGGCCGCCAAGATCGCCCGCGTGTCCGAGCAGCTGGGCGGGGTGGACCGGATCTCGCTGCAGATGACCAACCCGCGGCTGGGTCACGCCGACCTGCTGCGGGGCATCGAGCTGCTCGGCACGGAGGTCGTCCCGCTGGTGGCCGGGGTCTAGATGTCGCCGGTCGTCCCGGCCGCCGGGACGGTGAGCAGAGCGCGCACCGCCTCGAGGGTGTCGGCCTCGGCCGGGGTCTTGTCCGGCCGGTACCGCAGCACGCGGGCGAACCGCAGAGCGACGCCGCCCGGGTAGCGGGCACTGCGCTGTGCGCCGTCGACGGCGATCTCGACGACGAGCTCCGGCCGCAGGTGGACCCCCCAGTCGGCGTGCTCGCGGGCGTGCCCGGGGAAGATCCGCGTCTGCCAGTCCAGCAGCTGGTCGGTCATCCCCTTGAAGGTCTTGCCGACCATGACCGGCTCGCCGCCGTCGGGGTCTCGGGCCGCCAGGTGGATGTTCGACAGCTTCCCCGAGCGGCGGCCGTAACCCCACTCCGCGCCGATGACGACGAGGTCGAGGGTGTGCACGGGCTTGACCTTCTGCCACGCCTTGCCGCGCCGGCCGGCGGCGTACGCCGCGTCGAGGGCCTTGACGACGACGCCCTCGTGACCGGCGTCGAGCGCGGCCTCGAGCAGCCCGGCCGCCTGCTCGGGGGTGGGGCCGCGGACGCCGGGCATCCGGAGTGCGGCGTGCTCGTCGGCGGCCACCAGGTGCGCGAGCGCGTCGAGGCGGACGCGCAACGGCTCGTCGAGGAGGTCGCGGCCGTCGAGGTGGAGCACGTCGAACAGGAACGGGCTGAGGAGCACGCCCTCGTCGGGAGCGTCGCTGCCGAAGCGGCTCATCGTGTCCTGGAAGGCGCGCGGCCGGCCGTCGTCGTCCAGCGCCAGGGTCTCCCCGTCGAGGACAGCGGTGTCACAGGGCAGCCCCCGGATGCGGTCGACCAGCTCGGGCACGCCGTCGGTCACCTCACGCAGGGTGCGCGTCCACACCCGGACGACGTCGCCGTCCCGGTGGACCTGGATGCGGGCGCCGTCGAGCTTGAACTCCACGGTCACGTCGGTGCCGAGGTCGGCGAGTGCGGCGTCCAGCGAGGAGCCGGGGCTGGCGAGCATGGGCCGGACCGGTCGACCGACCTGGAGGCGCACCGCGTCGAGGGCGACGACCCCGCCGGCGAGCGCGGTGGCGGCGGTCTCGGGGAGCCGGCCGGACAGCATGAAGGCCCGGCGGACGCTGGCTGCCGGGACGTCGGCCGCGGTGGCGACCGCGTCCAGCACGACGCCCTCGAGGGCACCCTGACGGAGCTCGCCGGTGAGCAGGCGGACGAGGAACTGCTGCTCGTCAGCGGTGGCGGCGGACAGCAGGGCGCTGACGAGCGCGTCCCGCTGTGCCGCGGAGCCGGGGCCGGTCGTCCCGGCGAGCTCGGTGAGGGTCTGGTCGACGGCGGGAACGGTCAGCGACGGCGCCGGGGCGGGCTCGCGCACCTGTCTCGACAGGGTGCGCCGGCCGAGGCCCAGCCGGCCCTGTCGCGGCTCGCCCGCCAGCCACGCGGCGACCGGCTCGGCCTCGTCCGCACCCGCGCGGCGCAGCAGTTCCGCGATCACCCCGGCTTTCGCCGTGCGGGAGCGGGTGGCCGCGACCGCGGTGGAGGCGGCGATGACCTCGGCGAGCAGCACGGCGTCATGGTCGCAGTCCTGGCGCCGACCGAGCAGACCTCGCCCCGGCTCCGCCCACGTGCCCGGCGTCAGGTCAGGACATCGGTCCGACGAGTTCCCGGTAATCCTGCGGCAGCTGGGACACGACGTCCTCGAACTCTCCGGGGCTGACCGCTTCGCGGACAGTGGTCAGGACGGCGACCGCGCCGCTCCGTGCCTCGTCCGGGCTCACGTCGCCCCGCTCCGCGACCCGGCGCACGAACTCGTCGACGCCGAACGCCTCCGCGTCCTCCCGCGGGGGGCGCAGCGAGTCCTGGAGGCGGGCCGGCAGCTGCGAGGCCAGATCCTGCGCCTCCCCGCCGCTGATCCGGTCGGCAAGGGTCCGGAGCGTGGCCCGTTCGACCCGCTCCACCGTGTCCTCGGGCATCCCGGCCCGCTGGGCCGCCGTCCTGGTGAAGGTCTCGTAGTCCATGTGTGCGCTTCCTGGAGTGGCGCCGGGAAGGACGGCGGACCTGCAGGTCGGCCGCGGTGAGGTCTCGGACGCTAGGCCACCCTGCGGCCTCCGTGCATCGGTCGATCGGCCGATCCCCGGGGCGCCGATGGACGCCCGCATGCGCGCAGGGCTGGCGGGTAGACCCCGGGGATGGTCGACGTCACGGGCGTCCACCGGAATGCGTCTGCCGCCCTGTCCTCGCAGTCCGGGAGCCAGTCCGCCTGGGCTCCCCTGCGACGGCCCTGGTTCCGCGCCCTGTGGATCGCCCAGTTCATCGCCAACACCGGGACCTGGGCCCAGACGGTCGGTGCGCAGTGGCTGATGGGCGACCTCGGCGGGTCCGCGCTGCAGATCGCCCTCGTCCAGACGGCGGCGACGCTGCCGGTCTTCGTGCTCGTCATCCCCGCAGGCGCGCTCGGGGACGTCGTCGACCGGCGGCGGTTGCTGTTGCTCAGCCAGGCGCTCATGCTGCTGGCCGCCGCCGCGCTGGCTCTCCTCACCGCGGCCGGCCTGATGACACCGAACAGGCTGCTCGCCCTCACCGCGCTGCTGGCGGCAGGGCAGGCGCTGGCAGCGCCCTGCTTCCAGGCGATCCAGCCGGAGCTGGTCGTGCGGGAGGAGCTCCCGCAGGCCGCGCTGCTGAACGGCGCCAACGGCAACGTCGCCCGCGCCGTCGGCCCGGCGATCGGCGGGCTGCTCATCGCCGCGGCCGGCCCGGCCGCGGCGTTCGCGCTGAACGCCGTGTCCTTCGTCGGGGTCCTCGCCGTGCTGTACCGCTGGCCGCGACCGCCGACGGAGAGACCGCTCGGCGCCGAGCCGATCCGGCAGGCCATCCGCGCGGGTGCGCGGTACGTGCGCAGCGCCCCCGCGTTCAGCAGCGTCCTCGCCCGGTCGGCACTGTTCATGGTGTTCGCCAGCGGGCTGTGGGCGCTGTTGCCCGCCCTCGCCCGCGGCCCACTGGGCCTGGGCCCCAATGGGTACGGCGGGCTGCTGGCAGCGGTGGGGCTGGGGGCGGTCCTCGGTACCGCCGTGCTCCCGCGGCTACGCGGGCGACGCGGCGACGGCGGGGTCGTCACCGGCGCGATCCTCACGTACGCGGCGGCGGTGGCCGTGGTGGGCCTGAACCCCTCGCCGGCAGCGGTGGTGGCGGCCCTGGTGCTGGCGGGGTTCAGCTGGATCGCCGTCCAGTCCACGCTCGGTGCCACGGCCCAGCTGTTGCTGCCCACGTGGGCGAGGGCCCGCTCGCTGGCCTACTTCCAGCTCGTGTTCATGGGCGGGCAGGCCCTGGGCGCGCTGGCCTGGGGCGCCGTGGCGGACACGCTGGGCCTCGCGGCCGCGTTCCTCCTGCCGGCCGGGGGACTGGTCATGGCCGCGCTCCTGGGCCTGCTGCTGGTCCCGCTGCGCTCCGACCACGACGTGCGGCACAGCGAGCTGCCCTGGCCGCAGCTGCCGCCCTCCGCGGAGTGGGCTCCGGACGCCGGCCCGGTGCTGGTCACCCTGGAGTGGCAGGTGCGGGAGGACGAGGTCCCCGAGTTCCTCGGTGTGATGCGGCAGCTCGGCCGCGCCCGCCGCCGCACGGGTGCTGCCCTCTGGGGGGTGTTCCAGGACGCCGCGGACCCGGAGCTCTTCCTGGAGACCTTCACGGTCACCACCTGGCACGAGCACCTCCGCCAGCACGTCGAGCGCGGCACGGTCCTCGACGCCGAACTGGAGAGGCAGGCCCGGCGCCATCTCGCCGGGACCGCTGATCCCGTCGTCCGGCACTTCGTCTGGGCGTACGCCGTTCCGGCGGCGCGGCCGGACACCGAACCCGACGTCCTGGCGCACGCGCACCCCCAGGCCGCTCCGACGGCCGGGCCGGCGGCGGGGGACCCGCCCTGAGGGCCGGCCCGACGGGACCGGTATCGGCTGACTGACCGATGTCGTCGGCCGGGCCCTGATGCCAGGATTCGGATCGGCGGCGGTCCGGTGGATGCGCCGACCAGGATCATCGGTGGCCACCAGCACGGTGGTCGGCCATCCCGCGGCAGCGAGGGTCAGGTGTGCGGCATGACCGGAGGACTTCCGACCAAGGACGACGCCGGGGACGTCGTCGACTTCCTGATCGACCAGCACCAGCAGCTCAGGGGGCTGCTGGGCGACGTCCTGCAGAGCAGCGGGCAGGACCGGCAGCGCTCCTTCGACCAGGCGCGGGAGATGCTCGCCCGGCACGAGACGGGCGAGGAGATGATCGTCCGCCCGCTGACCCGGAAGGCACCGGACGGGGGTGCCGTCGCCGACGCGCGGATGGCCGAGGAGAACGCGGCCAAGGAGGTGCTGGCCGACCTGGAGAAGATGGACGTCGAGAGCGAGCAGTTCGTCGCGACGTTCACCGGGTTCCGCCAGTCGGTTCTCGACCATGCCGATGCCGAGGAACGCGACGAGTTCCCGCTGCTGCGGCAGAACACCGACCCCGACGCGCTGGCCAAGGCGCGGGATCGGGTCAAGCGCGCCGAGCAGATGGCCCCGACCCATCCGCACCCGAGCGCGAAGACGACGGCAGCGAACTACGTCGCCGGCCCGTTCGCGGCGATGCTGGACCGGGCGCGCGACGCCTTCTCCCGCAGCTGACCGACCGCGTCGACCGCTGGTGGGAGGGCCGCATGCGCGCTGAGGACCTGTCCGGAGCCGACGCGTCGGTGTATCGGGCGGTCGCCGAGTTGGAGGACGACCGCAGCGCGCCCCACCTCCAGGACATCGCCCGGCGCGCCGGGCTCAGCCTGGAGGAGACCCGGAACGCCGTCCACCGGCTGCTGCACACCGAGCCGAAGATCCTGCACGAGGTGCCCGACACCGGCGGGACCGACCTGGGGCCGGTCTACGAGCTGGCCCCGCGTGCCTGAGCCAGATCACGGGAGTCTCCCGGCGCCCGGACCTTCGGACCGTGCAGCGCCGCGCAGACGCGAGCCCGGCCGACGAGGTGCATGACCGGCCTCGGCGTTGAGCATGCTGGCCGAGCCGGCACACCTA
>JAOPUQ010000359.1 GCA_025963425.1 Modestobacter sp.
GGCGCAGCGCGCCCGACGGCGCGGGGCCGGCAGCCGCGACGGCGGCGCAGACCTCCCGCTGGGCGCGGTCGCCGTTGGCGTGGATGGCCAGCTGCAGGCCCGCAGCACGGGTCTGCTGGACCGCCGCGGTCACCTCCGCCGCGGTCACCGCCATGTCCCCGCAGCCGTGCCCGTCCAGGGCGTACGGGCGGGTGAGCGCGGCGTTGGCCGCCGAGTACCCGCCGTCGGCGAACATCTTCACGCCCTGGATCCGGAACCGGTCCGGGGCCGACCGCAGCTCCGACCAGGAACGGTGGTCGCAGGCCTCGTCCAGGGAGACGGTCCCGGGCACCCACAGGTACACGTGCAGCCGGGTGCCGATCCGCCCGGCGCTCACCGCGGCGTCCATCATCGCCATCCCGGCCCGGGACTCGGAGATCTCGCCGAGGGTGGTCACCCCGTGCTGGGTGAACAACCGTCCGATCCCGGACTCGATCGCCTCCCGGGCCTCCGCCGCCGACAGCTCCGGCAGCGGCAGCAGCTTGTCCATCTCGGTCACCACGCCGGTGGCGATACCGGCGGCGTCCCGCTGGACGCTGGGCTTGCCGGTGATGCTGTAGGTGACCGCCCGGTATCCGTCGTCGATGCCGGCGAGCTCCAGGGCGCGGGTGTTGAGGATGCTCAGGTGCCCACCGGCCCGCACCGCGATCGCCACGTCGCGGCTCACCGAGTCCAGTTCCGCGCGGGTGGGGAACCGCCGGTCGGCGAGCTTCTGGTCGAAGAACAGGTTGCCCTGCGCCACCAGCCAGCCGTCCCGGGCCTGGGGGAGCGCATCGCGCAGCGTGTCCAGGACGTCGGCGACGCTGCCGCACCCCGGGGCGCGGCAGTCGACCATCGAGTACGCCGCCTTGGCCGCCACCTCGGCGTGCGCGTGCGGGTCCACGAACCCCGGCATCACCGTGCGGTCGCCGGCATCGAGCACCCGGGTCCGCGGGCCGATGTGGTCACCGGCCTGTTCCCGGGGGACGACGGCCTGGATCGACCCGTCGCGCACGAGCACCGCCACCGGCCCGCGCGGCTCCTCCGCGGCCATCGTCAGAGCCCGCCCGGCCAGCAGCACCAGGTCGGGCCCGGCGGTGCCGTCGGGCGAGGTCACGGCCACGTCAGCGTCCGTGGGACGTTGAGGACCTGCACCCCGGCCTGGGCGAAGGTCGCCAGGTCGGCGACCGCGGCCTGCCCCTCGGGGCCGGAGAGCGAGGTCGCCGCATCCTCGGCCGACCGGTAGGTCATCCGGGCCACGACGTAGGTGCCCGCGGGGTCGGTGGGCTCGACCTTTCCCCAGGTGAACTCGGCGACCAGCGGCATGGCCTCCACCAGGGGCACGTGCACCTGCCGGTAGTGCTCGTCGAAGGCGGCCGGGTCGGTGGGGCGGTCGTAGAGGACGACGACGTCGTACACGTGGCTCTCCGCTCAGACTGCCGGCGTCGGCATCAGCCGGCGCCGGTGGTAGACGATGGGGGTGCTGGACTCGTCGTGCTCGATCGCGGTGACGCGGCCGACGACGATGGTGTGGTCACCGCCGGGAACGAGGTCCGCGACGACACAGTCGAGGACCTGCGCGGCGCCGAGCACCTGCGGCTGACCGGACAGGCCGGTCGCCCAGTGGTCGCCGGTGAACTTGTCGGTGCCCTTGCCGGCGAACCGCAGGATCTGGTCCTGCTGGCCGTCCGCGGCGATGTGCACCAGGAAGTGACGGTCCCGGTCCAGGGCGGCGAGGGTGTCCGACTGCTGGTCCAGACAGACCAGGATCATCGGCGGCCGCAGCGACAGCGACGACACCGCCGAGACGGTGGCGCCGTGCGGTGCGCCGTCCGCGGCCGTGGTGGTCACGATCGAGACCGCCGCGGGGAGGTCGGCCATCGCGGCGCGGAAGGCCAGTTCCGCGACCGCGCCGTCCACCCCGCCGTCCACCCCGACGACGGCCCCGGCGCCGGCCAGGGTGGCGGTCACGCCTGGCCGCCCTGTGCCGGGAGCCGCCCGTCAGCGGCGCTGTCCGCGGCGCTCGGTGCGGAGGCGGGCGCCCCGGCGCGCCGGACCTGGTCGTAGCCGCCGCGCTTGAGCGGCCGCAGCACCAGCGTCGCGCCGAGCCAGTAGACGGCGCCGGCCACCACGATCGCCGGGATGGAGGCGGTCGTGTACTGGAACGGCGCACGGGACACGTAGGTGACCGGGTCCAGCAGGTAGATGTAGGTGGCCACCCCGGCGGCGAACGCGGCGAAGCCCACCGGGTTGAACCCACCCCAGTACCGGTAGGTCCCGCCGGGACCGTGGTCGTACAGGGCCGGCAGGTCGTAGCGCTGCTTGCGCAGCAGGAAGTAGTCGACGATCTGGATCCCGCACAGCGGCCCGAAGCAGACCCCGAGGAAGGCCAGGAACGTGCCGAACTCGGCGAACACCTGGTCGGCGAAGAAGCCGACCAGCACGAAGGCCGGCAGCACCGCGGTCAGGGTGGAGGCACGCCACGACCAGCGGCTCACCCCGGGCAGCTGGCGCACCGCGAGGGTGGAGGCGTACACGCCGACCACCGCGGTCCCGATGTTGGCCAGCACGATGAAGGCCAGCGCCAGGACGCCCACCGCCGGGCCGCCGATGTCGACGAGGAACTGGGTCGGGTCGCCACCGGAGTCCGGCAGCACCAGGCCCGCGTAGAAGCCGGTGAGCGACCCCACCCCGACGCCGAGGCCGAGCCCGATGACGACCGGCCACAGCGACCGGCGGGCGCTGGGCCCGTTGCGCACCATGGCGCCGGTGTAGGCCCACCAGGAGAGGTTGGAGGCGATGAGCACCTCGATGCCGCTGGCCCAGTTGACCGCCGGGTCCTCGG